>NZ_JBYCLD010000094.1:0-1983 GCF_057473725.1 Mycobacterium sp. TH-M11
TCGCCCGCTCCGACGAGTCGGCCGCAGCGCTGGCGGCGAAGGGTGTCCGGGTGCACCGGGGTGACCTCGACGACCCCGACGGCCTCGCCGCCGCCGCCGCGGCCTCCGACGGCGTCATCCACCTCGCCTTCAAGCACGACTTCGCCGACTTCGTGGGCGCCGCCGAGACGGATCTGCGGGTCGTGCAGGCGATGGGGGAGGCGTTGGCCGGCTCGGACCGGCCGTTCGTCAGCACGTCGGGAACCCTGCTTCTCTCGCTGATCGGGGACGGCGGTCTCGGCACGGAACAGCTCACGCTGCCCGGTGGGCCGCGCGTCGACTCGGAGAACGCCGTGATCGCGCTAGCCGAACGCGGGGTGCGGTCCTCGGTGATTCGGCTGGCCCCGATCGTGCACAGCGACTTCGACCACCACGGCTTCACGCACCACCTCATCACCACCGCACGCGACACGGGCAAGTCCGCGTACATCGGTGACGGCGCCAACCGGTGGCCCGGGGTCCACACGCGCGACGCCGCCCATTTGTACCGGTTGGCACTCGAAAACGCGGCTGCGGGAACGCTTTTGCACGGTGTAGCCGACGAAGGGGTGCCGTTTCGCGACATCGCCGCCGTCATCGGCCGACACCTGGACGTGCCGACGGCCAGTATCCCCGCCGAGGAAGCCGGTCACTTCGGCTTCCTGGCGCTCTTCGCGGCGCTGGATAACCCGACGTCGAACGCGCTGACGCAGAAGGTGCTCGAGTGGCGGCCCGAGGGACCGGGGCTGCTCGAGGACCTGGACGCCGGCCACTACTTCGGCGAGTGAGCGCAGCCATGGCCGGCGCGGTCGTCGACGCGTCCCGAAAAGCGCTGGGGCCGGTCGGCGTTTGCCTGCCGGTCTCCTTCACCGACCCGCTGTCGATCGAGCGGCAGCGGGCTGCGGTGGGCAGCCTGGAGCGGGCCGGATACCGTGCGGTGTGGACCAACGAGGTGATCGGCAAGGACGCCCTCGTGCAACTCGCCATGCTGGCGAGCGCCACCGAGCGCATGGTGTTCGGCACCTGCATCGCCAACGTCTGGGCCCGGTCGCCGCAGACCATGCATGCCGCGGCGGCCCAACTCGCACAGGCGTTTCCGGGCCGCTTCGTGCTGGGCCTGGGAATCGGTTATCCGGAGCAGGCCGCCAGCGTCGGCCGGGAATTCGGCAGTCCGCTGGGCACCATGCGCGACTACCTGACCGACATGGACGCGCCCACCTGGCCGCCGGCGCCCGACGCGCCCTACGCCCGGATCGTCGCCGCCAACGGCCCGAAGATGCTCGCGCTGGCCGGCGAACTCGCCGACGGGGCGTTGCGCGCGTTGTTCCCCGCGGAGTTCACCGCCCACGCCCGCCGCGCGCTCGGCCCAGACAAGCTCCTGGTTGTGGGCCTGTCCGTGGTGGGCGGCGGCGCCGGGAATCCGAAAGCGGCCGCGCGCGAGTCGCTGTCGGCCAGGTTGTCGATGCCCGCGTACGCGGCCAGGCTGGCGGAGCTGGGCTACCCGGCCGGCGACGTCGACGGGGTGAGCGACCGGCTGGTGGAGGCGGTCGTCGCATACGGTGACCCGCCGGCCGTCGCCGCCAAGGTGCGCGAGCACCTGGACGCCGGCGCCGACCATGTGACGCTGCTGCCGGAGATCGGCGGCGACTTCGCCACCGCTGTGACGCAACTCGAGTCGCTGGCCCCGGCCTTGGCCACCTTGTAGCCGGCCGGATGCCGGGCGAATAGGATCACCCGGTGATGGATGCGCAGCGAGTCGCCGACGAGATCGAGATCGCCGCCCTGCTCAACAGATACGCCCGGGCCGTGGACTCCAAGGACTGGGAGCTCTACCGCTCGGTATTCACCGACGACGCCCACATCGACTACTCGTCGGCGGGTGCGACCGTCGGCCCCCGCGACGAGGTGGCCGGCTGGCTGGCGGAGGGATTCGGCGCGATTCCGATGTCCATGCACTACATCACG
>NZ_JBYCLD010000095.1:0-1966 GCF_057473725.1 Mycobacterium sp. TH-M11
ATGGGCGGCTCGATCCCGTTCATTGCCGAGTTCGCCGCCGCCTACCCGGATGCAGCGATTCTGGTGACCGGTGTCGAAGATCCCGGCACCCAGGCGCACAGCGTCAACGAAAGCCTGCACCTGGGCGTGCTGGAGCGGGCCGCAACCGCCGAAGCTCTACTGCTGGCCGGGTTGGCCTAGCCTTTCGGCGGCGTCGGTCCGGCGCAGCTCATCCAGATCGCGGCGAATGTGAGTGACCTCCGCTTCGAGCTCGTCGAGGTAGTCCGCCAATTCTTCGGCGTCGGCATGGCCGTGCCGACGGCGCCGATAAGGTCTGGGTTCGTAGTACGTACCCGGTGGCGGCCCATAGCCCTGCCCGGCCGGATAGGGGTATCCCTGGTGATGCCAGGGTCCGTGCCCGCACCAACAAGTCATCATTGACTCCTTTCACCTTGTGTGTCACTGAAAACGGATCCCCAGGGTGTCAATGACGTTGTGGGGCACGGGCAATGATCACCGGAATCGGTGCGGCGTTCACCACCGTGGTGCTGACCGAGCCCAGCAGCATGCCGGGGAATCCGCCCCGGCCGTGACTGCCGACCACCACGAGCTGAGCCTTTTGGGCCTGCTCGAGCAACCTGAGCGCGGGCCGGTCGCAGACCACGATCTTGTGCACGGTGACATCGGGATAACGCTCTTGCCAGCCGCACAGACGCTCGGCGAGGGCTTCGGTCTCCTGAGCTTCGATGTTTCTCCACTCGATGGGCGCCCAATTGATCCCCGGGAATTCGAGGGGGCCCATGTCGCCCCAGGCGTGCAGCGCCACCAGATCCACGTTGCGACGGGATGCTTCGTCGAAGGCGATTTCGGTGGCCAACTCTGATGTCGGCGAGCCGTCGATGCCCACCACCACCGGAGCCCCCGGCGAATGTGCCTTTGTCGGACTCTCGTCGTGGATGATGGCGACCGGGCAGCGTCCGTAGTGGGCGAGACCGGAACTGACGGAGCCTAATAGGGCGCGCGCGACTGCGCCCTGGCCGCGGCAGCCGACCACCATCAGATCGGCCCGTTCGGAGCGTTCGATCAGGGTAGGAAGGACCGGCGCGTGGAGCATTTCGCTGGTGACATTCGACGCCCAGTTCGGGGAAACGGCTTCCTTCGCTACTTTCTCTGCCTGCTCGACGATTTGGTGTGCTTGGTGGTCTTGAAGCCGCGCGTAGTCGGCGAATGCCCCGAAGTCTGACCCGTCCGCGGCGGCTGTCGCTGCCGGGGCGATGGCATGCACCAATCTCAATGGGACGTTCCGCATCTCGGCGTCCCGTGCGGCCCATTCCACCGCGGCGGTTGACGACGGTGAACCGTCGACACCGACGACGATTCCGTGCTGCGTGTGCTGAAGCGACATCTCAAACTCCCTCTTGGCAGACCCATCAACACGGCATCCGCTGCGGGATTGCTGCGCGACAGCACTGACATTAGGCAGCGGGAGACTCGGCGGCAGGAGGCGTTAGACCCTAAGCTGCGAGCAATAGTCCCCCGAGGTGGCGCTGGTGAACCCACGCCCCGACTCAGACGCAGGCAAGGGTCACCTCCAGCGAGCTGGCACGTTGCCGGCGAATCAACGGCTCAGGACACTAGGAGACTAAACGTCGAGTTCGCGGCGCAGCTTGGCCACGTGTCCAGTGGCCTTGACGTTGTACCGTTCCACACATGGGACAATCTCTGTCGAGTGGGCAACGGGTGCAATACGTGGGCATAACGGGTCGTGCTGATGGGCCGGTCGGGCGGGTGTCTCGGGTGTGCCGTGCCTACGTGAAAGTCCGCTGGGATAGCGGGCTGGTGGATGATGTACACCCGGAGGATCTGAGGGTGGTGGTGCCGCGGTGAGTACATCGACGCTTCGCGCCGTCGTCGGCGCCAGGGTCTCGCACCTGGACGATGACAAGGACAGCACTCGCAAAGTCTCCCACCTTGCCCAGACTGAAGA
>NZ_JBYCLD010000096.1:0-4516 GCF_057473725.1 Mycobacterium sp. TH-M11
CCGAGACCGATCGGCGCGCCGGAGATGATCTCCTGCAGCTTGCCGAAGGCGATGATCGAGCCCCAGAACGAGATCGACCCGATGATTGCGGCGAACAGCGACGCCACCACGATGTGCACGGTCGGCGACTCGTGATGCTGGAACGCCGAGAAGCCCTTGGTGTCCATGAATTCGGCGAGTGCGATCAGCGCGACGGTGCCACCGCCGACGCCGTTGAAGAACGCCACCAACTGCGGCATGGCGGTCATCTTGGTCATCCGGGCCGGCGGAACACCGAGCACGACCCCGACGACCAACCCGGCGACAATCAGCACCCAGGATTCGGTGTGGCGGATCTTGATCAGCGTCGCCGCGACGGCCAGGGCCATGCCGACCGCAGCGATCAGGTTGCCGCGCACGGCGGTCTTGGGCCCGGTCAGGCCCATCAGGCCGTAGATGAACATCGCGAACGAGACGATGTAGAGGCCGATCACCAGGTAGTTCATTTGGCGGCCTCGGGCGTCTTCGCGGGGCCGGACGCCTTCTTGCCCTTGAACATCCCCAGCATTCGGTCGGTGACGATGAAGCCGCCGATGACGTTGAGCGTGCCGAACACCACGGCCACGAACAAGATGATCTGCACCGCCAGAGAGGGATGCTCGACCTCGCCGAACACCACCAGGGCGCCGAGCACCACGATGCCGTGGATGGCGTTGGTGCCCGACATCAGCGGGGTGTGCAGCGTGTTGGGCACTTTGGAGATCACCGCGAACCCGACGAACCCGGACAGCACCAGGATCGCCAAGTTCGCGAGAAGTTCGTCGTACATCTAGTCCTCCCCGACCGTCTGCCGCGTCACACATGATTGCGCGACGACTTCGTCCTCGAAGTCCGGGGCCAGCTTGCCGTCTTTGATCAGCAGGTCCAGCAGCGCGGTGATGTTTTTGCTGTACAGCTCGCTGGCGTGTTCGGGCATGGTGGCCGGCAGATTCAACGGCGAGGCGATCGTGACGTCGTGGCGGACGACGGTGCGACCCGGTTCGGTGAGCTCGCAGTTGCCGCCGGTCTCCCCGGCGAGGTCGACCACGACGCTGCCGGGCTTCATCGCTTCGACGGCGGCGGCGGTCACCAGCCGCGGCGCGGGACGGCCGGGGACCAGCGCCGTGGTGATGACGACGTCGAATCCGCTGATCGCCTTTTCGAGTGCCTGCTGTTGCTGGGCCCGCTCTTCGTCGGTGAGCTCGCGGGCGTAGCCGCCCTCACCGGCGGCGTCGATTCCGAGATTCAGCCACTGCGCGCCGACCGAGCGGACCTGGTCGGCGACCTCGGGCCGCACGTCGTAGCCGGTGGTGCGGCCACCCAGCCGTTTCGCCGTGGCCAGGGCCTGCAGCCCGGCCACCCCGACGCCGAGCACCAGCACGGTGGCCGGCTTCACGGTCCCCGCGGCCGTGGTCAACATCGGGAAGAACCGGGTCGACTCCGAAGCAGCCAGCAGCACGGCCTTGTAACCGGCGACGTTGCCCTGCGACGAGAGCGCGTCCATCGCCTGCGCCCGCGAGATCCGCGGAATGGCTTCCAGCGCGAAGGCCTGCACGCCGGCCTGCTTGAGGGCGCCGATCGAGTTCTCGGCGTTGCGCGGCGCCAGGAAGCCGATCAGGGTCTGCCCGCTCCTGAGCCGGCTGACCTCTTCGGCGGTCGGCGGCGCGACCTTGACCACGACGTCGGCCGCCCACGCGTCGCCGATGGTCGCTCCGGCCTCGGTGTACAGCGCGTCGGGAAGCAGCGCGCGCTCACCGGCGCCCGCCGCCACGACGACCGCCACACCGTTTTTCACCAGCGGCGCGATCGCCTTGGGCACCAGCGCGACCCGCCGCTCGTCGGCTCCCGACTCGGCGACCACGCCGACCGTCGTCTGCGTTTCTGTCATGGCGTCCGCATCTGCTTCCTGAACGTCCTACTCCTCGGCAAGTCGGCAACAACCCTAACCTGCTCGTCCGGCTCCTCCTGCCGCCTCCCCGGGGCAGGCGTCGTTGCCGGCGGCCAAGCTCACCAGAGCGGAAAGCCCTGCCCGTGCTCGGCCGGCCCCCGCGGGCCGAAGAAGCGGCGCTCGGCCACGTCGATCGCGACGTCGTTGATGCTGGCCTCGCGACGCGCCATCAGGCCGTCCGCGTCGAACTCCCACAACTCGTTGCCGTAGCTGCGCCACCACTGACCGGAGGCCTCGCGGCTTTCATACTGGAAGCGCACGGCGATGCGGTTGTCGTGGAAGCTCCACAGCTCCTTGCGTAACACGTAGTCGAGTTCGCGCTGCCATTTGCGGGTCAGGAACGCCACGATCGCGTCGCGGCCGACGACATGCTCGCCACGGTTACGCCATTGCGAGTCAACGGTGTAGGCGCGGCTCACCCGGTCTGGATCGCGGCTGTTCCACGCGTCCTCGGCGGCTTGGACCTTCGCGATCGCGGTCTCACGAGTGAACGGCGGCAGCGGCGGGCGGAGGTCAGTCATGACGTTCATCCTGCCCCCGGTGTGCCCCCGTCGCGGGTGGCTTATCGTGACGGTCATGGACTTCGCAATGTCAGCCAAAGCCAGTGACTACCACAAGCGGTTGAGCGAGTTCATCACCGATCACGTCTTCCCCGCCGAAGCCGAGTACGACAAGCACCGCGCGCAAGTCGGGCCGAATGATCACACGGTTCCGCCGATCATCGAGGAACTCAAGACCAAGGCCAAGGCCGCGGGACTGTGGAACCTGTTCCTGCCGTCGGAATCCGGGCTGACCAACCTGGAGTACGCGCCGCTGGCCGAGTTGACCGGGTGGAGCCTCGAGATCGCCCCGGAGGCGGTCAACTGTGCGGCACCGGACACCGGCAACATGGAGACCCTGCATTTGTTCGCCACCGAGGAACAGCGCAAGAACTGGCTCGAGCCGTTGCTGAACGGTGAGATCCGCAGTGGCTTCTCGATGACCGAGCCCGCCGTTGCCAGCAGCGACGCCCGCAACATCGAAACCTCGATCGTGCGCGACGGCGCCGACTACGTGATCAACGGTCGCAAGTGGTGGACGTCGGGCGCGGCGGATCCGCGCTGCAAGATCCTGATCGTAATGGGCCGCACCAACCCTGAGGCGGCCAGCCACCAACAGCAGTCGATGGTCCTGGTGCCCATCGACACACCGGGTGTCACCGTGGTCCGCTCGACCACGGTCTTCGGTTACCAGGACCAGCCCGGGCACTGCGAGATCATTTACGACAACGTCCGGGTGCCGGCCACCAACCTGCTCGGCGAAGAGGGGTCGGGTTTCGCGATCGCCCAGGCGCGACTCGGCCCGGGCCGCATCCACCACTGCATGCGTGCGCTCGGTGGTGCCGAACGCGCGCTGGCCCTGATGGTGCACCGGGCGAACACCCGGATCGCGTTCGGCCGGCCGCTGGCCGACCAGGGTTTGGTCCAGCAGGCAATCGCGCAGTCGCGCAACGAGATCGACCAGGCCAGGCTGCTGTGCGAGAAGGCCGCGTGGACCATTGACCGGCACGGCAACCGGGCCGCGCACCTGCTGGTCTCGCAGATCAAGGCGGTGGCACCCCAGATGGCCGGCAATGTGATCGACCGGGCCATCCAGGTGCACGGGGCGGCCGGGGTCAGCGAAGACACGGTGCTGGCCCGGATGTATGCCTGGCAGCGCGCGATGCGAATCTTCGACGGACCCGACGAGGTCCACATGCGTTCGATCGCGCGCGCCGAACTCGGCCGGGAGAAAAGCGCTTTCGCCGCGGCGGTCAGCTGAAGTGGCGGTTGGCTTACGGGATTTGCAGGGCGCCTGGAATTTTCGCGACGTCGCCGACACCACCGGCGTACTGCGACCGGGGCGGCTGTTCCGTTCCGGTGAGCTGACCGAACTGGGCGACGACGGCCGCGCGGAGTTACGCCGTTTGGGTGTCACCGACGTCGCCGATCTACGCTCGCGCAGCGAGGTCCGCCGCCACGGCCCGGGCCTGGTGCCGGACGGCGTGAGCATTCACCTGCTACCCATCCCCGACCTGGCCCCCGACGACGTCGACCAGGACGGCGAGGCCCCGCACGAGCACGCCTTCAAGCGGCTGTTCGAGGAAAGGCCGGACGGGGAATCGGTCAGCGACGCCGCCACGCGCTACATGGTCGAGGAGTACAGCCGCTTCCCCACCTACCCCGGAGCGCCGGCGGCCCTGCGCCGCATGGTGACGCTGCTGGGTGACGGGCGCACGGTGCTGGCCCACTGCTTCGCCGGCAAAGACCGCACCGGGTTCACCGTCGCACTGGTGCTGGAGGCTGCGGGCGTCGAGCGCGACGCCATCGAGGCGGACTTTTTGACCAGCAACCACGCCGTGCCGTTCCTGCGCGAACGAATTCTCGACGCCATTCGCCGACGCGCCGACGTCGCGGTGACGCCCGAGCTGATGTCGACGACCGAGGCGCGGCTGTCCGAGGAGGTACTCGGGGTCCGTGCGGAATACCTCGACGCGGCACGACGGACGATCGACGACACCTTCGGCTCGCT
>NZ_JBYCLD010000097.1:0-30462 GCF_057473725.1 Mycobacterium sp. TH-M11
ACCAAGGGCTGCCTGGACGCGTCACACCGCTGACCGCGTGGGAAGCGACACCGAAGGCCGAGTCGCCACGCCCCAAACCCGATCGGCCACTGTTCGACCGGCCCGCGCCACGCCCGCGGACGGCACCACCAGTGCCGCTGGACCTGCCCGCCGGCGCCCTCACTAGAAAAGTGAACACCGCCGGCACCATCACGCTGAACCAGGTCACCTACATGGTCGACGCGCAACGCGCCTTCGAACACGTCCTAGTCGTCAGCCACGGCGACAAAATTATCGTGACTGACACCCACGGCGAGGTCCTCGCTGAACACACCCGACCCGCACCCGGCATCAGATATGTCGGCAACGGGCGACCCCGCGGCCCACGCCCCAAGCCCGAGGAACCGTCACCAAAGTCCTGACACACCAACCGTCACCCATGTCCTGATACAGAACTGTCACCGATGTCCTGAGACATCACATCCGACGCGGTCGAACCGTCCGGCCGGCAAGATTTCCGCCGGGCTGGGTGTGTTGATCCCGCTCCTCTGCGGGTCGTTCCGACCCGCTTCGTCGCAGGGCTGGGTCGGTCGGCCCCGCTCCTCTGCGGGTCGTTCCGACCCGCTTCGTCGCCGGGCTGGGTGTGTTGATCCCGCTCCTCTGCGGGTCGTTCCGACCCGCTTCGTCGCCGGGCTGGGTCGGTCGGTCCCGCTCCTCTGCGGGTCGTTCCGACCCGCTTCGTCGCCGAGATAGGCTCTACCCATGCTCAAGCAAGCCAGCAACCGCGCATTTGCCGCCACCACTGCACTCGTCCCACTCGCCGCCTCAGCCGTGCTGATGAGCGCCTGCAGTCCGGACCAGCTACCCACCAACACGCCTGGCACACAACCCCCGATCTGGACCGGCTCACCGGCGCCGTCGAGCGCGGAGCGAAGCGGTCAGCAGGGCGGCACCGACAGCCTCACCACGCAGCTGAACGACGCCAACGGAACCAAGGTCGCCACGGCGAAGTTCGAGTTCAACCAGGGCTACGTGACCGTCACAATCGAGACCACCGGAACCGGTCAGCTCAGCCCGGGCTTCCACGGCGTGCACATCCATTCGGTGGGCAAGTGCGAGGCCCACTCGGTAGCTCCAGCCGGCGGTGAGCCCGGCGACTTCTTCTCTGCGGGTGGACATTTCATGCCTCACGGCGAGCACGACGCTGGCGCGCTGACCGCTCTGCAGGTCCGCAAGGACGGTGGGGCTCTGCTGGAAACCACCACCGACGGGTTCACCAAAGCCGACCTGTTGGCCGGTGCGGGCACCGCGATCGTCATCCACGCCGGCGCCGACAACTTCGGCAACATCCCGGCGGAGCGCTACAGCCAGGTCAATGGAGCACCCGGACCGGACCAGATGACGATGTCGACTGGCGACGCCGGCAAGCGGGTGGCCTGCGGTGTGATCGCTGCCGGTTAGTTGCTCGTCGGACAGGGGGAGCGCTATCAGGGTCAATTTCGCGTCCTCGCCCCGCCCGACGCTGGGAGTCGAATGGGAGTTCGCCCTTGTCGACGCGCAGACACGCGATCTGAGTAACGAAGCCACCGCGGTGTTCGCTGAAATCGGCGAAAACCCCCGTGTGCACAAGGAATTGCTACGGAACACTGTCGAAGTGGTTACTGGCGTGTGCGACAACACCGCACAGGCGATGGACGATCTCCAGACCACGCTGAAGTCCGTGCTGCCGATCGTCCGGCAGCGCGGCATGGAGCTGTTCGGCGCGGGCACCCACCCCTTCGCGAGTTGGTCGACCCAGCAGCTGACTGATACGCCGAGATACGCCGAGCTGATCAAGCGCACCCAGTGGTGGGGCCGCCAGATGCTCATCTGGGGAGTGCACGTCCATGTCGGAGTTTCCTCGCCGGACAAGGTCATGCCGGTGATGTCGTCGTTGCTCAACTGGTATCCGCATCTGCTCGCGCTGTCGGCCTCGTCGCCCTGGTGGGTTGGCGACGACACCGGGTACGCCAGCAACAGGGCGATGATGTTTCAGCAGCTACCCACCGCAGGCCTGCCGTTCCAGTTCGACAAGTGGGACCAATTCGAGCGTTTCGTCCACGACCAGAAGAAGACCGGCATCATCGAGGATGTCAACGAGGTGCGGTGGGATGTTCGCCCGTCACCGCACAACGGGACGCTCGAGGTGCGGGTCTGCGATGGTGTCTCCAACATCGGCGAGCTCGGCGCGTTGGTCGCGTTGACGCATTGCCTGGTGGTCGATCTGGAACGTCGTCTGGATGCCGGCGAGACGCTGCCCTCGATGCCGCCATGGCACAACCAGGAAAACAAATGGCGCGCAGCCCGTTACGGTTTGGACGCGATCATCATCTTGGATGCCGACGGCAATGAACGGTTGGTTACCGAGGATCTCGACGATCTGCTGAACAGGCTGGAACCCATTGCGGAAACCCTGGATTGCGCCGACGAGCTGGCGGCGGTGGCAGACATTCCGCGGCGCGGTGCGTCGTATCAGCGGCAGCGCCGGGTCGCCGAGGAGCACGACGGAGATCTGATCGCCGTTGTCGACGCGCTGGTCGAGGAATTGGAGATCTGATGGAGCGCGCAGCTGAATTCGGCCGCCTGCCAATGTTTCCGCTGCAGTCGGCATTCCTGCCCGGCGAGGAGCTGCCGCTGCAGATCTTCGAGCCGCGCTATGCACAGATGGTGCGAGACTGCTTGCAAACCAACAATCCTCGCTTTGGTACGGTGCTGATCGCGCAGGGACGCGAAGTCGGCGGCGGGGAGATGCGCTGCGATGTCGGCACCGTGGCCAGGGTCGCTGAGTGTGTCGAAGTCGCCGGTTCGGGCCGGTTCATGCTGCGCTGCACGACCGCCGAGCGCATCAAGGTCTGCGAGTGGTTGCCCGACGACCCCTACCCGCGGGCCGTGGTCCAGGAGTGGCCCGACGAGCCGGGGGAATCGGTCAGCGCCGGCCAACTGGAAGACCTCGAAGACCGGATGATGGCGTTGTTCGAGCGCATTGCCGCCGCGCGCGATCTTCCTGTGCCAGATCGACAGGATGCGCTGGGCTCCGGTCTTGACTTCTCGGATGCAGGAGAGCGACTGTACGCCTTGGCATCTCGTATTCCGATCGGCCCAGCAGATCGCTACTCTGTGTTGTCCGCGCCGACGGCGCACGCGCGGTTGGCGGCACTGGGCGAAGCGGTCGATTCCGTTGCCGCCGTGATTGAATTTCAGCTCCGCCAGTAACGTAGCGGCGAAACCGCGTGCAGGCGTCCTTCGATGAAAACGGGGGCAACATCAGCACAGGTGCAGCCAGCGAGCGACGTCCAGCGCGGCCGGGTCGCCGGGTTGGGCGCGCTGGACCGAGATCGGAAACCGCTACAACGTCGCTGGGCGCCGGCCGACGGCCCGGCCGAGGCAGCGTTTCTCGGCCGGCGCCACGGGGTATCCGCTGCGAAGTGAACGATCACAACTGTCCCAAACGTATGGAATACGGGCCGTGCGGCGGTGTCAGGTCCGACGGGCAGTGCGAAATGCGATCTGGTCCGTGCGCGTTCGACGACGCTGTGTCATGGCCGGAACCTCCTGCCCGGGTTCGTCCTGCGGCGGCGCCACTGATCCTTACGGATTTCAGTTGTAAGCCTTTCGATGCCGCCGACGTCGCCGCCACGGCTGCGACTCTCGCGCCGAGTTGCGATGCGGTATTGGTCGGCGAGCACCAGAACCGGCCCGATTTTCCGCCGACGCTGATGAGTCAGTTGATCCTCGGTCACGGCGTGACGCCGTGGATCACGCTGTCCTGCCGAGACCGCAATCGCGTTGTGCTGGAGCAGGAGTTGCGCGGATTGCGCTACGGCGGCGCGACGACGGTGTTCTGCGTGACCGGTGACGGTCGGGGCTACGACGTGCGCCCCGACGTCACGCCGACATTCGACCTGGACGGTCCACGACTGGTCGCGCTGGCCACCTCGCTCGACATGGTCGCGGCCGTGCCCGAAACGCCCACCGCGCCACCCACTCACGTGCGTGCGGCCCGACTTGTCGAGAAGCAGCGAGCCGGTGCGAGCTTGGCGGTGCTCAATCATGTGCCGTCGGCAACGGCGTTGTCGGCGTTCATGGATGACGCGCGGGCAGCCGGTCTGGCAATCCCGGTGCTGGCGGCGGTGGCCGTGTTCACCGACGTGGTCTCGGCCGCCGTGCTGCAGGGCCTGCCCGGCCTGGAGTTGGAACCGGCACTGGTCGAGGAGGTGGTCAACGCCGCCGATCCCATCGAGGCCGGTATCGAAGCGGCCGTGACCGGAGCGCGAGAGAGGCTGGCTGTCAACGGTATTGACGGAGTCAATCTATCCGGCTTGGCGTCCGCGTCGGGAACCCGGCGGGGAGCGGAGATCAAGGCCGAGGTCGGCGCGCGGATTCGGGCGGAGCATGCCGCGTGAGCAACGAAGCTAATGCCGAATTCGACACGTTGGCCGAGTGGACAGCGCAGGTGGCCGTGGATCTGGGCAAGGACTTTCACATTCCGGCCGGCTGCCGGGGCAGCGGCAGCCCGGCGGTGCTGGACCTGCTGATCGATTATCTGGATCTCAAAGCTGGTGAGACGCTGCTGGATTGCGGCGCCGGTGTCGGCGGGCCGGCGGCCTACGCGGCGGAGCGGCGCGGGGTTCAGCCAATACTCGTCGAGCCGCAGGCGGGTGGCTGCAGTGCGTCGCGCACGCTCTTCGGCTTTCCTGCACTGCAGGCCGACGCGGCGAACATGCCTTTCCCTGACGAAGCCTTCGATGCGGCATGGGCGCTGGGCGTGCTCTGCACCACCGAAGCGCAACTGGAGTTACTGAGGGAACTCCGTCGGGTGGTGCGGCCGCCGGGTCGCATCGGGTTGCTGGTGCTGGTGGCCGAGGAGTTGTCGCCGCCCGGGGAACCCGAAGACAGTTTCTTCCCGACCCGCGAGTTGTTGGACTCGTTGGTGCCTCGCGCGGGTCTGCGCATCGAAGCATGCCGCAGCGTCAGCGATATCTGGCAGCCACCGGAGCAATGGCAACAGCGTGTGACGGCGGTTGAGGCCGAGCTGGAGCGGCGACACGGAGCCGATTCCGACTGGCAGCTGGCCGAACGTCAGTCTGACCGGATCGCGCAGCTGTTGCACGAATCCGTGATCGAGCCGCAGGTGTTTTCGCTCCGGCGCGGCCACTAGCGTTCGGTGGCGAACGCCCGCAGGTTGGCCAGCTGCGCGGAATCCAGTGAGGGATGGACATGTTCGCGGGCCGCGGCGACATCAGCCGCAGTGATTTCGGCCGCGTCCACCGAGCGTCGCATCGCGGTGAGCGCCGCTTCACGCAGCAGCGCCACACAGTCAGCGGCGCTGTAGCCATCCAATCCGGCCGCCAGGATATCGAAGTCCACGTCGTGCAGCGGAATGGACCGGCCGGCGGCCCGCAAGATTTCCGCTCGCGCCCGCGCATCGGGTGGTTCGACGAAAACCAATTTCTCCAGCCGCCCCGGCCGCAGCAGTCCCGGGTCGATCAGATCCGGCCGGTTGGTGGCGCCGATCACCACGACGTCACGCATCGGTTCGATGCCGTCGAGCTCGGTGAGCAGCGCCGCCACCACCCGGTCGGTGACCCCGGAGTCGAAGCTCTGCCCGCGCCGCGGGGTCAACGCATCGATCTCGTCGAGGAAGATCAGCGACGGTGCCGAATCGCGGGCCCGGGCGAACAATTCGCGCACCGCCTTCTCCGACGAGCCGACCCACTTGTCCATCAGCTCAGAGCCTTTGACGGCATGCACGGACAGCCGCCCGGTGCTGGCCAGTGCACGGACCAGGAAGGTTTTGCCGCAGCCCGGCGGTCCGTACAGCAACACCCCTCGCGGTGGCTGGACACCCAGGCGGGCGAAGGTGTCGGGATGCTGGAGCGGCCACAGCACCGCCTCGGTCAGGGCTTGCTTGGTTTCGACCATGTCTCCGACATCGTCGAGGGTGATCGAGCCCAACGTCACTTCCTCGGCGGCCGATCGAGACAGCGGCCGGATCACGGTCAGCGCCCCGATGAGATCGGCCTGGGTTAGTTGCGGTGCGGTGCCCTCGGCGCTGGCCCGCGCCGCCGCCCGCAGCGCACCCTCGCGCACCAGCGCGGCCAGATCGGCCACCACGAAACCGGGTGTGCGATCGGCGATCGCGCCGAGGTCGAGGCCCTCGTTGGGCACCCGGTCCAGCAGGCGCCGCAGCAACGCGGCGCGCGTCGGCCCGTCGGGCAGGCTGAGCACCAGTTCCCGGTCGCACAGGTCGGGGGCGCGCAGTCGCGGGTCGAGGTTTTGCGGCACCGACGAGGTGACGATCACCGCGACTCCCACTGCGGCGACCGCTTTGCGAAGCTCGGAGAGAATCAGCGTCGCAACCGGTTCGGCGACGGCGGGCAGCAACGCGTCGATGTCGGCGACCAACAGGACGCCGCCGCCGTCACACACGCTGGCGACCGCTGCGATGACGCGCTTCAGGCGGTCCTCGGCGGCCAGCGCGCCCGCCTCGGGACTGTCGAGTTCGATCAGTCGCCGGCCGGCACAGACCGCCCGTACCAGCGTCGCCTTTCCGACACCCGCAGGACCGGATATCAGGACACCCAAGTTGGTTGCGGCACCCAGGGTTTGCAATAGGTGTGGCTCGTCGAGGGCGAGTTTGAGCCACTCGGTCAACTTCGCCGCCTGCGCGCCGACGCCTTCGAGGTCGTTGACGGTGAGCCGCGGAGCCTGCATGGTGACCGGTGCCCCGGCGACATCCGTCGCGACACCATTGCCCCATGTGACCAGTGAATTCGGTTGCACGCTCACCGGCCCGGCCGGGTCCACGCCGGTGACTGTCAACAATTCCGACGTCCAGCTGATGCCCACCGAGGAGGCCAGTGCGCGCGTCGCCGCCGACGTGGAGGTGCCCGGTCCCAGATCGCGGGGCAACAGCGACACCGCATCGCCGACGGTTAAGACCTTGCCCAGCAACGCTTGTCGTAGGGTGTTCGGGGGCACCGATTCAGCGGCCAGCGTCGATCCGCTCAGCGTCACCGACCGTGCGCCGTAAACCGTGGCAGCAACGACGATGACGGCCACGCCCTCGCTCAGGCCCGCGTTGGACAAGGTCACGTCGTCGAGCAGCACGGTGCCGACCGGCACCCGCGGGCCGGCCGTGCCGGCCACCGCAGCCGTGGTTCGCGACCCGGTGAGAGAAACCGCGTCCCATTCCCGGATGCCGAGCGCCGCAATGGCATTGGGGTGCATCCGGATGACCCCGCGACGCGAGTCGACGGCCGAGGTGTTCAGCCGTGCGGTCAAGGTCAGCTGAGCCCGGGCCGTCATGTCCGGCCGGTCGGCCTGCGTAGTCCGAGCCGCGCCATCGACCGGCGGTTGGGCTGCGCGCGGCGGATCGCGCGGCGGGTGGCGCGTCGCTGCTTGGGTTTCTCACCCCACGCCTCGGGATGCGCCGCCAGCCACTGGTGGCTGCGGACCGAAAACGGGATGTAGCACAGGTAGGCCGCGATCACCACCATGATCAGGATGTAGGGGAACAGGAACGCGGCGGCGGCGACGATGGTCAGCCCGGCCAACAGCAGCGCGGCCAGGTTCGGTGGCACCGACACGGCGTGCATCTTGCGCATCGGGATCCGGCTCACCAGCAGCATCGAGCAGGCCACCAGCCATGCGCAGACAAACCACGGCGACGTCCACCAGCCCGCGCCGAATTGCAGCTTTGCGGCCAGCGGACCCAGCGCGCAAATCGCTCCGGCCGGCGCCGGCACGCCGACGAAGAACTCCCGCGCAAAAGGCGGCTGGCTGACGTCGTCGAGCAGCGCGTTGAACCTGGCCAGCCGCAACACGACCGACACGGCGTAGAGCATGACGACCACCCAGCCGGCCGGCAGTGCCGCCAGCATCGACACATACATCACCACCGCCGGGGCGACGCCGAAGTTGACCGCGTCGGCCAGCGAGTCGATCTCCTCGCCCATCCGCGACTCGGCATCCAGCGCGCGCGCCACCCGGCCGTCGAGCCCGTCGAGAACCGCGGCGGCGGCGATCAGCGCGATCGCCATGTACGCCTGGCCTTCCAACACAAACCGGATCGACGTCAGCCCCGCGCAGATCGCCAGCACACTCATCGAGCTGGGCAGGATGCGCAGCGGGACGTTCCGCTTGCCGCGCGGCTTAGAGGTGATCACGGCAGTTGCGCCAGCACCGTCTCGCCGGCGACGGCGCGCTGACCGAGGCCCACCATCACCTGAGCGCCCGCAGGCAGATACGTGTCCAGCCGTGACCCGAACCGGATCAGCCCATAGGTGTCACCGATCGAGAGCTTGTCGCCGGCGTGGACGTTGCACACGATCCGGCGGGCTACCAGACCGGCGATCTGGACGGCCACGATCTCGGCCCCGTCGGCGGTGCGGATCCGCACGCTGTTGCGTTCGTTGCGCTCGCTGGCGACGGGCAGGTCGGCCGATCCGAACAGGCCCGGCCGATGCCGCACGTCGATCACCTCACCTCCCACCGGGGCCCGCTGGACATGGGCGTCGAACACCGACAAGAAAATGCTGACCCGGGTCAGCTCCGCATCGCCCATCCCCAACTCCGATGGTGGCGCGGCGGACTCGATCAGACAAACCTGGCCGTCGGCCGGTGCGACGACGACGCCGGGTCGGGTCGGCGGTACTCGCGGCGGGTGTCGGAAGAAGCCGGCACAGGCGCCGGCCGTCAGCAACCCGGCGCGGCGCAGCCAGCGCGAGCGGTGGCCGACGAGCGCCAGGCCCAGTCCGGCGGAAATGAACGGCAGGCCGGCGGGATGCACGGGCGGTACGGTCTGCCGCAGCAGCGAGAGCATGTGCTGCGGGCTGATCGTCGGTTTTTCGGCGGTCGAGCGGGGACGTCGTGCCACCCGGATATCCTAGAAGAGCCGCGACCGTGCTCAGACCGGATACGCGACGCCGGTCAGTTCCTCCGACACCGCCCACAGCCGGTGCTGCAGATTTGGATCGTGTGACTGCGCGCTGGACGACACCAGCCGGGGGTGGCCGCGCAGCTCGCCCAGGCCGTCGGGCCCGTAGTACTGGCCGCCTTCGACAGCCGGGTCGGTGGCGGCCCGCAGCGTCGGCAGGGCGCCCATGGCCGCACCCTGGAAAACCAGCGGGCCGGTCAACGCCATCAGCGGTTTGAGCAGCGTCGGCGCGTTGCGACCCAGCTCGGTACTGGACGCCCCGGGGTGGGCGGCGACGGCGATGGTGTTGCTGTGGTGCTCGGCCAGGCGGCGCTGCAACTCGTAGGTGAACAGCAGGTTGGCCAGCTTGGACTGGCCGTAGGCGGCGAATCGGTCGTAGCGGCGTTCCCACTGCAGATCGTCGAAGTGGATCTCGGCACGCAGTCGGTGGCCGGTGCTGCTGACCGTCACCACCCGGGAATCCCGCACCGGCAGCAGATTGTCCAGCAGCAGGCCGGTCAGCGCGAAATGGCCGAGATGGTTGGTGCCGAACTGCATTTCGAAGCCGTCGTCGGTGAGTTGCTTGGGAGTCCACATCACCCCGGCGTTGTTGATCAGCAGATCGATGCGCGGGTAGGCCTTGCGCAGTGCGGCGGCCGCGGCGCGCACCGAAGCCAGTGAGCTGAGGTCGAGTTGCTGCAGCGTCACGTCGGCGTCGGGGTGGGCGGCAACGATGCGTGCCAGCGCGAGATTGCCCTTTTCCAGGTTGCGCACGGCCAGGACGACGTGTGCGCCGGTCTGGGCCAGCGCGGCGGCGGCGTGGAAACCGAGACCGGTGTTCGCGCCGGTGACGACGGCAACCCGACCGCTCTGGTCAGGTATGTCGGCGGTGGTCCATTTACCGTCGGAACTCATCGCAGGCAACGATACCGATCCAAGCTTGGGTTTCGCCGTGTCGGTGCAATTCGGGTGGGCGTCGGTGGCATTGTCTTAAAGCGTGGAAATGGTCGATCCCGCGCAGTTGCCCAGTCGGCGCGCACCGTTGCGATGGGCGGTTGGCGGTGTCGTTCCGTGGCTGCTGCTGGCTGTGGGTCAATTCGTCTGGTTCGCGATGGACAAGCGAATGCCGTGGCTGCACATCTTGATCGGCGCCGTGACGGTGCTCGGCGTGGCGATGTCGGTGGCCCTGGTGCCGCTGTGGCGCTACCGGGTGCATCGCTGGGAACTCAGCCCGCAGGCGGTGTTCACCCGCACCGGGTGGCTGATCCAGGAACGCCGCATCGCACCGATCTCGCGGGTGCAAACCATCGATACCTATCGCGGCCCGGTCGACCGACTGTTCGGGTTGGCCAACGTCACCGTCACCACAGCCTCATCGGCCGGCGCGGTACATATCGCGGCGCTCGACGTCGATGTCGCCGACGGGTTGGTCGCTCAGTTGACCGACATCGCTGCGATCGGCGCCGAGGATGCCACATGAACCAAACCGGGTGGCAGTGGCTGAGCCCAAGAATGTTGCTGGTCCACCCGATTCATGAACTGTTGCGCGAACTGCCGATCCTGATCGGCGCCGTCGTGGTGGGCACCACCACCGGTAACCAGTGGTGGACGGTCGGGGTGGTGGCCTACACCGTCGTGATCGGTGTGGCGCGTTGGGTAACCACCAGCTATCGCGTTGAGGCCGGCCAGTTACAGCTGCGAACCGGTCTGCTGCGACGCCAGGTCTTGTCATTGCCGCTCAACAGGATTCGTTCGGTCAGTAGCGATGCGCGCCTGCTGCACCGGCTGTTCGGCTTGGCAATCGTGCGGGTGAGCACCGGCCGAGAAGCCAACGGCGGGAGCGGGTCCGCAGCGTTCGAGCTCAACGCCGTCGAGGTCGGCCAGGTGCCGCGGTTGAAGGCGATCTTGCTGGCCGACTCGGCTGAGCCGGCTCAGGCCACCGCGGCGCACCTCGATGAGGTACTGGCCCGCTGGGATCCGGCTTGGCTGCGGTATTCGCCGTTGAGTGTGTCGGGTCTATTGTCGTTGGGTGCTGCCGCCGGTGTGGTTTACGAGTACGGATTCGTTGGGCCGCTGCAGCATTCGTCGATGGTGACGTCGGTGCTCGATGCGTCCCGGCGGCTGGGGACAGTCAACACCGCCGCGGTCGCCGTCGGGGTGATCGTGGCGGCATCGGTGGTCTTGGCGGTGGGCCGCTCGTTGCTCACCTGGGGCAACCTCGTGCTGCTGCGTCAGGCCGACGTTCTGCACTTGCGGCACGGACTGTTGCGGGTTCGCGAGCGTTCCTACGACATGAGTAGGCTGCGCGGCGGCACTCTGCGACAACCGCTGCTGGTGCGGGTGTTCGGTGGCGCCCGGTTGGATGCGGTGATGACCGGTGTGCACGGTGCCGGTGAGGCGTCGGTGCTGCTGCCGCCGTGTCCGGCGGCCACGGCGGAGGCGGTGCTGACCGAGTTGATCGGTGATCGTGCGGTGGTCTGCGGCCCGCTGCGCGGCCACGGCCGCCGGGCCGCGACCCGACGATGGACGCGAGCCCTCGGCCTGCCCGTGTTGGCGGGCGTGGCGCTGGCCGTTGTGGCCGTTGTCGGAGGTAAATCGGCTGTGCCCGTGTGGATTTGGCCTGCGTGGATCGCGGTGACGGCGTGGTGCGCGCTGCTGGCGGTGGACCGGATCGGCGCGCTCGGCCACCGGGTCCACGACGGCTGGATGGTGATGCGGTCCGGCAGCGTGGAACGACGCCGCGACTGCCTCGCCACCGCCGGCATCATCGGCTGGACGGTGCGCCAGACGCCGTTCCAGCGCCGGGCCAAGGTCGCTACGTTGGTCGCGGCGACGGCCGCCGGCGTCAAACGCTATCCGCTGATCGACGTGCCGGAGGACATTGTGTGGTCGATCGCGGCCGAGGCGTCGCCGTGGGTGGCCGACAGCATGTGGGCCCGCCGCTGAGTTACGCCGAACGTGCAACCAGTGCGAGAAATCAGCAAGTCTTTCGCACTGGTTGCACGTTCGGCGCGCGCACAGCTAGGCGGTCAGCCCCCGCACCGCGATGATGCGCTCCGCGAGTTGTTCGCTGGTGGCCGCTGCCACCGGTGGCCCGCCGCACAGCCGACGCAGCTCGTTGTGAATCCAGCCGTGGGGCTTGCCGAGTCGATAATGCGCCGCTGACACCAGCGCGTTGAGTTCGCGGCGGAGGTCGCGCAGCTGGCCGTGCCGGGTGACCGGCTCGGCCGTTCCGACGTTGTCGCGGGTGCGCCGGTCGTACTGCTCTTCTTGCTGGCGGCGCAACAACTCTCGCATCTGCCCGGCGTCCAGCAGGCCGGGGATGCCGAGGTAGTCGGCCTCTTCGTCGCTGCCGGCGGGGGTGGCGGTACCGAACGACGAGCCGTCGAAAATTACCTGGTCCAGTTCGGCGTCGGCGCCCAGCGACTCGAATTTGTTGTCCAGCTCGGACGGCTCGTCTCGGCGGCGCTGCGCTTCCTCGAGCTCGTCGGACTCCCGATGTGGTTGGCCGAGAACGTGATTGCGCTGTGCCTCCAACTCGCTGGCCAGCAGCAGCAGCGCCGGCACCGACGGCAGGAAGACGCTCGCGGTCTCACCGGGCCGCCGGGACCGGACGAACCGCCCGATCGCCTGAGCAAAGAACAACGGCGTGGAGGCGCTGGTGGCGTAGACGCCGACCGCCAGGCGTGGCACGTCGACACCTTCGGACACCATTCGCACCGCGACCAGCCAGCGGGTGTTCGAGGCGGCGAACTCCGCGATGCGTCTCGACGCACCAGGATCGTCCGACAACACGACCGTCGGCTCTTCGCCCGTGATTCGTTTCAGCAGAACGGCATACGCTCGGGCAGCCTGCTGATCCGAGGCGATCACCATCCCGCCGGCGTCCGGAACGCCGCCGGCCCGCAGCTGTCGTAATCGGGTGTCGGCCGCAGTGACGACCGCAGGCATCCATTCACCCGTCGGGTCCAGCGCGGTGCGCCAAGCCCGCGCGGTGTGCTCGGCGCTGGCCGGCTCGCCGAGTCGCGCGGCGTATTCCGCTCCGGCGCTGTCACGCCAGCGAGTCTCGCCGGAGTAGGCCATGAACACCACCGGGCGCACGACGCCGTCGGCGAGCGCGTCGGTGTAGCCGTAGGTGTGGTCGGCCTGCGATCGCATCAACCCGCCGGCGTCCGGTTCATACCGCACGAACGGGATCGCAGAGTCGTCGCTGCGGAACGGTGTGCCGGTCAGCGCGAGCCGGCGGGTGGCGTCGGCGAACGCTTCGGAGAGGGCGTCGCCCCAGCTCTTGGCCTCGCCGCCGTGGTGGATCTCGTCGAAGACGACCAGCGTCCGTCTGCCCTCGGTGCGCACCCGGTGACGGCTGGGGTGGCTGGCGACCTGGGCGTAGGTGACGACGACGCCGTGGTACTCCGCCGAGGTGTGCGCTGCGCTGTTGCTGAACTTCGGGTCCAGTGCGATGCCGTCGACGGCGGCCGCCGAGGCCCACTGCACCTTGAGGTGTTCGGTGGGCACCACCACGGTGATGGCCTCGATGGTGCGATCGGCCAGCAATTCAGCGGCGATCCGCAGAGCAAACGCGGTCTTGCCGGCGCCGGGGGTGGCGACCAGCAGATAGTCACGCGGTTTGGCGCTCAGGTAACGCACCAAGGCCCGACGCTGCCAGCCCCGCAAAGCCCGGGTGCTGGGCGCTTCAACTGCCCGCACCCGGAAACTCCTATCTGATCGAGATGCAGTCTAGGGCAAGCACATCGGGCCATGCATCTCCGCAGGACGGCGGCGCGTCGCCGTGCGCCGACGCCACAACACCCCAGGCCGCTGGATCGCAGCCCGGGGTGTTGCGCGCGCTTGGTTACGTTCTTACAGGCCCAGGAATGTGGACGGGTCCGCGAGGCTACTGAGACCGGCGAAAGCATCGCCCGGGTCGAGAGCCGCGGTGGGGTTGAAGTCCGCCACCAGTGAACTCAGGTTGAGATCACCGAGCGGCGTCACAAACGTGTCGGTCGCAGTGCCGGCGCCGCCACTGGCACTTGGGATATCCGTGTAGACGTTCTCGTACCCATTGCCGAAGTTGTAGACGTCATAGACCGTTCCTGTTGCCGGCAGAGATGGACTCGAAGTGCCGACGGGGTCGTCCCCGACGACGGTGATCTGCGTGTTCGTCATACCGTAGACGTTTGCCACGTCTTCGTTGGTCGAGACAACACCGAGTTCGTCACCAGAAGAGTTGTAAGCCTCGAACAATTGGGGTGTCGTGCCGCCGTCCAAGAACGGCGAGGCACTGAAATCAGGGGTCACCGGCACGTAGCCCTGCTGAAAGGCGAGGGTGGAGGAATTCAGGTCGATGGGATCGAAGGTGTAGCCACCGAGTGTGAAGGCATCCGAACCGGTCGCAGATGGTGCGACGGCGGACGCGGCATCGGCGGCGGCGCTGCCCGAGTCGGCGAATGCGACGGCGACGGGCAGCAAGGTGGTGGCCAGCAGTCCACCGGTGGCTGCGCCGAGTGACAGCAGGATACGACGGTTCATTGGTTCTCCTCTAACAGTTGTGTTCGTTTGCCGTGCAACACCACAACTTCCCCCCCGGGGAACCTGTGCGAGGTCTGAGCGTATGCCGAAGTTCGCTGTGGTTGTAGGCAGCTAGGTGCCGGTCTGCTGGGAATCCGCTGGGCTGCGCTCGTAACATCAACCGTGTGGCAACGCCGATCATCGACGAAAACGCCCGCGCGGAACGGCTTGTGGACGCCCAGGCCAAGGCGGTGCGGTTGTTCGACGAGATCGAACGCCGCGGCCTGATCCGCCCGGGTGTGGGGGAGAAGGCGTTGTCCGACGAGATCCGCGACCTGGCCGCGGCGCTGCTCGGTGTGAAAGCCCACTGGCATCGCCGCATCGTGCGGGCCGGTGAGAACACCCTGCAGCCGTTTAGCGAGCATCCGCCGGACCGGGTGATCGCCGAGGGGGACATCGCATTCCTGGACCTCGGCCCGGTCTTCGAGGAGTGGGAGGCTGACTTCGGCCGCACCTTCGTGCTCGGCGATGACCCGCACAAGCTCGCCGTGCGCGACGCGCTACCGAGGGTGTGGGACGCGGGACGCGACTATTTCGACAGCCATCCGGACATCACCGGCGCCGAGTTGTACGACCACGTCGTCGAACTGGCGCGCGCTGAGGGATTCGAGTTCGGCAGTCCGATCGCCGGACACCTGCTCGGGGAGTTCCCGCACAAGAAGATCGTCGGCGCTGACGCGCAGTGGTATGTCACGCCGGGGTCTAACAAGCCGATGCGCCGCCTCGACCCGCAGGGCCGGGTCTGCCATTGGATCCTGGAGATCCATCTGAGCGACCCGGGCCGCCGGATCGGCGGGTTTTACGAGCAGTTGCTCGATTTGGCCTAGACGGGGTAGGTGACCCCGGTCAGTTCCTCGGAGACGGCCCACAGCTTGCGCTGACGCTCGGCGTCGTGCGACTTCTTGCTCGAGCCGACGAGCACCGGGGCGCCCTGCGACTCCGCGAAGCCCGACGGACCGTAGTACTGCCCGCCGATTACCGCCGGATCTGTGGCGGCCCGCAGCTGCGGGAGCGCGCCGCCGGCTGCGTCCTGGGTGACCAGGGGTGCGGCTATCCGGAAGACGGACTGGATAGGACCGGGCAGGTGGCGCATCAATTCGGTGTCTGAGAAGCCGGGATGAGCCGCCGCGGCAATCGTCGTTGCGCCGGGCGCCAGCCGCCGCTGCAGTTCGTAGGTGAACAGCAGATTAGACAGCTTGGCCTGTCCGTACGCCGCGACCCGGTTGTAGCTGCGTTCCCACTGCAGGTCGTCGAAGTGAATGTCGGCCAAGATGCGGTGACCAACGCTGCTGACCGTCACGACCCGCGAGCCGGCGACCGGCAGCAGGCGGTCCAGCAGCAGGCCGGTCAAGGCGAAATGCCCGAGGTGGTTGGTGCCGAACTGCAGCTCGAAGCCGTCCTTGGTGGTTGCCTTCGGTGGATACATCACGCCGGCGTTGTTGATCAGCAGGTCGATCCGGTCGTGATCGGCGCGCAGTTGCGCCGCGGCCGCGCGGATCGATTCCAGCGACGTGAGGTCCAGCTCTTGAAGGGCCACGTTCGCGTCGGGGGATCGCTTCTGGATTTCGTGCGCGGCGTCCCTACCTTTGTCGAGGTTGCGCACCGCGAGTACGACGTGAGCGCCCTTGGCGGCCAGCGCCGCGGCGGTCTCAAACCCGAGCCCGGTGTTGGACCCGGTGATGACGGCGACGCGGCCGTGCTGGTCAGGAATGTCGGCGGTCGTCCACTTGGACATCGATAGCTCCCTAAACTGTAAAGTAACCGGGGCGCACGCCCCGGTTGGCCTCTCGACCATACGGAACGTACGCCCCGTTTTGCAACTCTCTGGGTTAGGTGACGCCATGGCTGTACCCGCTCGGCCGCTGCGCGCCGACGCGGCCCGAAACAGGGTTCGCGTACTGCAGACCGCCTACGAGACCTTCGCCGCAGAGGGACTGTCGGTGCCGGTCGATGAGATCGCCCGGCGCGCAGGAGTCGGCGCCGGCACCGTCTACCGGCACTTCCCGACCAAAGAAGACCTGTTTGCCGCGGTCGTCGAAGACAGGTTGCGGCACATCGTCGCTGTAGGCCGCGCGCTGCTTGACGATCCGGGGCCGGGCGAAGCGCTGTTCGCGTTCCTGCGTCGCATGGTGTTGGAATTCGGCGCTACTGATCAGGGTCTCGTCGACGCGCTCGGTGGACTCGGTATCGACGTCGAGTCGGCTGCGCCCGAGGCCGAAAAGGCGTTCTACGCGCTGCTTGGTGAGTTGCTGGGCGCCGCGCAGGGCGCCGGAACGGTCCGGCCCGACGTCGAGGTCCCGGAGGTCAAGGCGCTGCTGGTCGGGTGTCAGGCCATGCAGGGCTACGACACGGCTCGCGCCGCCCGGGTGACCGACGTCGTCATCGACGGCTTGCGCCCCTCGCGCTGAACGGGCAACCTCAGTTGCCGACGTAACCGGAGCCTAGGTTGACGATGTTGCACGTGGCGCCCTTGCCGGCTATTGGTGGGGCATTGTTGCTGTGGGTCACGGCTTTTCGCCCTTTGACCACGACGCGACAGGTCACCGACCCCGGCGCGTCGCCGGGATGTGCGCCGGTGAACATCAGCGACCGCGAGCTGCCGTTGTAGTCGAATGCCGTCGACCACGGCAGGCCCACGTTGGGCACGGTCACGGGCTCGTCGTTGGCTCCGGTATACGACACCAGCACGCCTTCGGTGAAGGTGCCGGTCAACTCGAACACGATCGGAACCGACGCCGATGCCGTGCCCGGAGCCGCCATCAGCAGCCCCCCTCCGAGAGCAACGACAGCGCACAACTGTCCCGCCCCACGCGCAGCGGCTTCCACGGTCATGGGTGGATTAGAGCACAGCTCGCAAACCGACATCAGGTGATCGCATTTCTTGCACTCTCTATAGGCGAGTGCTAAAAATGACATTGGCACTCGCAACTAGTGAGTGCCAGGTCGGGACGGTGAGGCGAGGGCCGCGTCAGCGGAGACACCCAAGCCGTCCGTCGCGGGCACTGCACCCGGCCACAGACTCGTCATCCCTAATCGGAGGAATTACTTCGCAATGTCCAAGATAATTGCGTACGACGAAGAGGCCCGTCGCGGCCTCGAGCGGGGCCTCAACGCCCTGGCCGACGCGGTAAAGGTGACGTTGGGCCCCAAGGGTCGCAACGTCGTCCTGGAGAAGAAGTGGGGCGCCCCCACGATCACCAACGATGGTGTGTCCATCGCCAAGGAGATCGAGCTGGAGGACCCCTACGAGAAGATCGGCGCCGAGCTGGTCAAAGAGGTCGCCAAGAAGACCGACGATGTTGCCGGTGACGGCACCACCACGGCGACCGTGCTCGCGCAGGCGCTCGTCAAAGAGGGCCTGCGCAACGTCGCGGCCGGCGCCAACCCGCTGGGCCTCAAGCGCGGCATCGAGAAGGCCGTCGAGAAGATCACCGAGACCCTGCTGAAGTCGGCCAAAGAGGTCGAGACCAAAGAGCAGATCGCGGCCACCGCCGCCATCTCGGCCGGCGACGTCCAGATCGGCGAGCTGATCGCCGAGGCGATGGACAAGGTCGGCAACGAGGGTGTCATCACTGTCGAGGAGTCCAACACCTTCGGCCTGCAGCTCGAGCTCACCGAGGGTATGCGCTTCGACAAGGGCTACATTTCGGGCTACTTCGTCACCGACGCCGAGCGTCAGGAAGCGGTCCTCGAGGACCCCTACATCCTGCTGGTGTCGTCGAAGGTTTCGACGGTCAAGGACCTGCTGCCGTTGCTGGAGAAGGTCATCCAGTCCGGCAAGCCGTTGCTGATCATCGCCGAGGACGTTGAGGGCGAGGCCCTGTCGACCCTGGTCGTGAACAAGATCCGTGGCACCTTCAAGTCTGTCGCCGTCAAGGCGCCGGGCTTCGGTGACCGCCGCAAGGCCATGCTGCAGGACATCGCGATCCTGAGCGGTGGCCAGGTGATCAGCGAAGAGGTCGGCCTCTCGCTGGAGACCGCGGACATCGCGCTGCTGGGCCAGGCCCGCAAGGTGGTCATCACCAAGGACGAGACCACCATCGTCGAGGGCGCCGGTGACTCCGACGCCATCGCCGGCCGGGTGGCCCAGATCCGCGCCGAGATCGAGAACAGCGACTCCGACTACGACCGCGAGAAGCTGCAAGAGCGCCTGGCCAAGCTGGCCGGCGGTGTTGCGGTGATCAAGGCCGGTGCTGCCACCGAGGTGGAGCTCAAGGAGCGCAAGCACCGCATCGAGGACGCCGTGCGTAACGCCAAGGCCGCCGTCGAAGAGGGCATCGTCGCCGGTGGTGGCGTGGCCCTGCTGCAGTCGGCTCCCGCGCTGGACGACCTGAAGCTCACCGGTGACGAGGCGACGGGCGCGAACATCGTGCGTGTGGCCTTGTCGGCTCCGCTGAAGCAGATCGCGTTCAACGGTGGGCTCGAGCCCGGCGTCGTCGCCGAGAAGGTCATGAACTCCAAGCCCGGTGTCGGCCTCAACGCCGCCACCGGTGAGTACGAGGACCTGCTCAAGGCCGGCGTCGCCGACCCGGTCAAGGTGACGCGTTCGGCGCTGCAGAACGCGGCGTCCATCGCGGCGCTGTTCCTGACCACCGAAGCCGTCGTGGCCGACAAGCCGGAGAAGGCGTCCGCACCCGCGGGCGACCCGACCGGTGGTATGGGTGGCATGGACTTCTAGTTCGACGACGATGCGGGCCACCCGGTGGCCCGAGGAGAAGTCGGACTCGAAAAAGAGTCCATCAGGCTAACGAGAAGCCCGGTCCCCGCGTGGGGCCGGGTTTTTCGTGTTTTTGGGTAACTGACGTAGTGAACATTCAAAACAGTTGGGGACGAAGGGACGACATAATGGGAAAACTATTAGGGCGCATGATCTTTGGAGTGGTTCCCGGCTGCATGCTCGGTCTGATCGTTGCGCCTGGCGCGAGTGCCGCCGACCCGTGCTCGGCCAGTGGCGTCGCTGCCACGGCCAGCGGAGTGCTGAACGCGGCCAGCGGCTACCTTGATACTCATCCGGACGCGAACAACCTGCTGACGGCGGCGGTCGGTCAACCGCCGGCCCAAGCAAAATCGACGATCCGCGGATATTTTATCGGCCACCCGGGTGAGGCGTTGGACCTGAAGAACATCGCCCAGCCGCTGCTGAACTTGAAGAGCCAGTGCCCCAACTCGGTGTCGCCGGACCAACTGGCCGCGCTGGTCGACGCGCTGTCGGCGTAGGGGCCGGCTCCGTCGGGGCGCGAGTGTGCAGGTTGTTCTCGCCTTCGGATCATCGTCGCGGGCAGCAGCTGCACAGTCGATGCACTGTGTATAGCCGTGCGCGGCATCGACCGGGATTGACCGAAGATGTCGGTCATGAGCGGGTGCGACTGGCCGTTTCTCGGTCGAGAAGCCGTGCGGCGCGGCGAGATCTCAGCTTGGCGACTGCAGCGGGATTACCGGCCCGTCTACCGCAACGTCTACGTGTCGAAGCAGGCGACGCTGACCGCGCTCACCCGAGCTCGCGCGGCCTGGCTGTTTTCCGGTGACGATTCGACCTTGACGGGCCTCTCGGCGGCGGCTGTTCTCGGCACCAAATGGTTGGACCCAGGCGAGCCCGCGGAGTTGTGCCGCCCTAATCGACACGCCCCGGCCGGGATCGTGGTCCGCTCCTACGCTCTGTCTGCGCGGGAAACCATGATCCGTAATGGGATTCGGATCACCACCCCCGAGCGGACCGCGTTCGACATTGGACGGTCGCTGTCGGCAAACCGTGCGATTCCCGTTCTCGATGCGCTGGCGAATGCCACGAACTTCAAGACTGCCGATGTCGAGTGCCTTGCCGCTGGCAAGCCCGGCGGCCGTGGTGTCCGACAACTGCGCTCGGTACTGGCTCTGGTGAACGGCGGCGCCGAGTCTCCGCAGGAGAGTCGCGTGCGATTGCTGTTGGTGGCCGCGGGTCTACCGCAGCCCGAGACGTAGATCGAGTTCAGTGACGAGTTCGGCGTGGCGCGGATCAGGGTCGACATGGGGTGGCGGGAATGGCGAGTCGCTGTCGAGTACGGCGGAGCCCAGCACTGGTCCGACCGGCGGTCGTGGGATATCGATCGGATCGCGATTCTCGAAGCGATGGGCTGGGCGGTCGTCAGGGTGAGCGCCGAGATGCTGGACAGGCCGAACGTGATCATCGACCGCGTCCGCGGCAAGTTGCGCGCGGCAGGGTGTCCCATCTAACGCCGAGTGTGCAGGTTGTTCTCGCCTTCGGGTCATCGTCGCATGCACACCCTGCACAGTGGACGACCGATCAGGCCGGTACCGATTGGCGGCCACGGACCAGCTTGCCGGGTCGCGCGTCGGTCGGGACACCGTTCTCGGCGATCACCTCGCCGCTGACGATCGTCGCGACGTAGCCGTCGGCGGTCTGGTCGAGTCGGCGCCCACCCGCAGGCAGATCGTGGACGATCACCGGCTTGTGCAACTGCAACGCCGCGTGGTCGATCACGTTCAGGTCGGCCTTGTAGCCCACGGCGATCCGGCCCCGGTCGGCCAGCCCGGCCACCCGCGCCGGCACCGACGTCAGCCGGCGGACGGCTTCGGGGATTTCGAAGCGTCCGGACTTGCGGTCACGCGCCCAATGCGCCAGGAAGTACGTCGAATAGCTTGCGTCGCAGATCATTCCGTAGTGCGCACCGCCGTCGCCGAGGCCGAGTACCACATCGTCGCGATGCAACAACTCGCCCACGGTGTCCAGTGACTGGTTTTCCATGTTGCTGGTCGCGACCAGCAACATGGCGCGTCCGTCGTCGTCGAGCAGGCGGTCGTAGGCCTCTTCCATCGGATCCACGCCCTTGGCCCGGGCGCGGGCGCCGATGCTGTCTTTCGCGTCCGGCTCGTAGTTCGGGTTGTCGTCCAGCGGGAAGATCCAGTCCCACATTTGTGCGACGTAGAGGATGGGATGCCCGTGGCCGGGCTTGTCGGCCAGGATGCGGGCGCGGACCTGCGGCTTGCGCATCTCGGCGACGCGTTCGGCCAGCGGCAGGTCCGCGATCTCGCGGTAGCTGGGATACAGCACGAACGGGTTGGCGGTCAGCTGCAGGCCGATGATCAACCCGATCGGTCGCGGCAACAGCTGGGCGGTAAAGCGGACGGCGCCCGCCCTATCATTGGCTTTCTCGATCATCGTGATGGCATCCGGCCAGGTCGGGTCGCCGGTGTTGCCGACGACCAAGCTGAACGTCACCGGCAGCCCGACATCCTCGGCCACATCGAACACCGTCTGCAGCACCGGTTGGTAGCCGCCGGCGGGAATGTCGGGCACGAATTGCAGCAGGCCGCCGCCGCCGTCGACGACGCCGCGGGCGATCTCCTCGATTTCCTCCCGGGCCGCGTCGTAACTCGGTATCGGAGAACCACTTTCGGTCTTGTGAATGGTGAAGCGGGAGGTGGCGAAACCCAGCGCGCCGACCTCGATGGCTTCCTTGGCGAGCTCGCGCATCTTGGCCAGGTCTTCGGCGGTGGCCGGTTCGCGGTCGGCGCCGCGCCGGCCCATCACGTAGACCCGCAGCGGGGAATGCGGCAGGTACGCCGCCACGTCAATATCGCGTTGCCCCGCCTCTAAGGCATCCATGTACTGCGGGAAGGTCTCCCAGTTCCAGGGCAGGCCGTCGGTCATCACCACACCGGGAATGTCTTCGACCCCGGCCATCACGTCGACCAGGACGTCGTGGTCCTCCTGCCGGCACGGCGCGAAGCCCACACCGCAGTTACCCATCACCACCGTGGTCACCCCGTGCGCCGACGACGGCGTCAAACGCTGCGACCAAATCGACTGGCCGTCGTAATGCGTGTGCAGGTCGACGAAGCCGGGGGTGATCAGCAGCCCAGTTGCGTCGATCTCCCGCGTCGCCTTCGAGCCGTTGACGTGGCCGACGGCGGCGATCACACCGTCGCGCACGGCGACGTCACCGACGAACGGCTCACCGCCCAGCCCGTCGACGATGGTGCCGTTGCGGATGATGAGGTCGTAGGTCATCGAAATAATCTCCTACATCAGGGCTTCTACCAGGTTAAACAGGATTCAGGTGTCCGAAAGGTGCCGCGAAATTGGCATGAACGAATTGGGGAAATCGGGTGGGTTGTGTCCACTGGACACCGCGCCCATGTCCACGGTCAGCGCCCATCAAGGAAGCCTAACTCTGCGCAACAAGTGGCTGTTCAGAACCGTGGCACAACTGGCACATCGCGGACGGGTGGTCACAAGTGTGCGAAGCGCTGCGGGAGCGACGAACACCTGATCGGTCGGCCGGCTCACTCCGACCGCGTCGGATCTGGCGAAAGGACCAGTACGAGGCCGCAAGGAATAGCCCCATCAAGGAGACCATCGCGACCATCGCGTAGGCGTCGCTCGTCACGATGCCGCAAAGCGTGCCATTAACCCGGTGGGCGGCGTTTCTGGTGGCGCGGGTGAGCCCGGTATTCGAGTGATTGTTCGCGACGGAGCGGGTAGACGCGAGCTGTGTAGTAGGAAGCAAGGTACAAGACAGCGACGCTGCCCGCCGTGACCAGCGATGCCACCGCGAATTGTATGTACTGGCGGCGCGCGACAGGATAGTCCCAACTTCCGTCGCCGTATCCGATGCCGAGAGCTATGAGGGCGATGAATGCGGCGCTGGTCCACGGGATCAAGCCCTGTTCGCGGCCCACTGCCGCGAAGTAGACGTTCCCGCCGGCGATCACCGCGATGATGACGAGCATCCACCACATCTTGGCGGCCGACAGCATGCCGCCGTAGGAATCGGGCGTGGGATCGATGTCGTCACCCGAATGAGGCGCCGCCGGTGATTCGGACTGGCTGTCGGCCAGCGAAAGCGCGAAGATTCTGCCGCTGATTTTGATGTAGGACGTCGCCGTGTAGGCGGCAATCACCATCCCTCCGAAGAATATCCCGGCGACTCCGAAGCCTCTTTCGCGATCCGGGTAGCACGCTAAATAGCCGGAAACCCCGGCCAAGCATGCGCATAGCCAGTAGATGCGACGCTGCGCGCTGCGGGTCAGACGAAAGGACGACAGTGAAAATCCGGCGATATAGCAGACGACAGCAGCACCGAAAAAAACGTCCTTCATGTCATCCGCCCAGCATGTTGACGATTTTGTCACCGCCGGCGGCACCCGCTACGCCGCCGAGGAACCCGACGATCAGCGTGCCTTCCGGGCCGACAAACGATCCCCAAAACGAGCCGGCGATCCACCCGCCGGCGAAGCCGCCCGCCGCGCGTGCACCTAGTCCGGCCGCTGCTGGACCGAGCGGCGCTCCGTTGATCACGTCGTAACCGGTGACGAGCGCGTCCAGCCCCACTCCGGCTTTGGTGAGCTTGCGGCCGAAGCCTTCCAGGGCTTTCGCGTCCGCCTCCGACCAGACTGGGGCGTTTCCACCCCAGTGCTTGCCGTGTGGCATGGCACCCGCGTGGCTCTCCGCACCCCCGCCGAGCGCTCCGCCGTAGTCGGAGAGGCCGCTTACGGCATCGTGGAGAACCTGGCCGGGGGTTTTGCCGCCACGGACTTCCTCGATCGCCCGCTCAACCCCTGGCGGCGAAACCCCCGCCGCTTGCAACTGCTTCCCGAAATCGCTGAGAACCATGCTGCGGCTGTTGGATTCCCACTTGTCGAGCAACTGGGTGGCCTGATCAGGCGTAAGGGGCGGTCGGTCGGGATAAGCCTTGCCCGACTCCAGGAATTCTTGGAACTGGCGTCGCGCCTGGGCGCGTGTTTTCGTATCTCTTCCGAGGACGGTGTCAGGCATCGGTGGCCCGACCAGGTTCGCGTTGCGTATGTCGTCTAAACGCTCCTGCGCCAAATGTCTTGACGTGGGGTCAGCATGCGGGTCGTTGACGATTGCCTGATCCGCACCGGCTCCATGGTGATCATCGACCGCTCGGATATGCCCGTCGTGGTGCTTGTTACCAGCTGTTCCCACATGGCCGGGATGGCCGTCGTCGGTTTCGTTACCGAGGCCCATCGCGTGCGCCAGTCGTGAAGACTGCTGTTCGTCGGTTGCCTCATAGAGCAGGCCGGCGGTCGCGAGCTTGGTGGAGTTATCGTTCAGTCCGTTCGACATCGCTTGTGCAGCCTCGATGTAACGGCTGAGGGCGCCGCTGACGGCATCGCGCGCTCGGCCTTTTTAGTTTTGCTCAGCTACCAACTCAGTTGCCGTCTGCTGCACGCGAGCAATCTGATCTTTGAGCGACTCAGAAATGCGCTCGAAGTTGGCTGCCTCCCTCCGCAAGACAGCGGAATCGACGTTGACCGGCAGCGTCATAGATAAAATCGTAACAGGACGCGACCTTGAGCCAGGTTGCAAAGCCTCGAGTCGGCCTTCATCGGCCGCATTGCGTCCCAGGCGATCAATGCCGACCTAAATGATCTACGACCGTGGCTGCGCTTGGCGGGAGGACCACGCCACGAGCGCACGCGTAGGGTCGGCTGGTATGTCCGATCCCGATCCCGATGCCGCTGCCCGCGAGTTGTTGCGCGATTCGTTCACTCGGCTGATCGAACACGTCGACGAGATCACCGACGGCCTGACCGACGAGCAGGCCGACTACCGGCCGACACCGCACGCCAACAGCATCGCCTGGCTGATCTGGCACAGCGCGCGGGTGCAAGACCTTCAACTCGCCCCGATCGCCGGCATCGACCAGGTGTGGACGGCCGGCGGATGGGTCGACCGGTTCGGACTCGACTTGCCGCGCAACGACTCCGGCTATGGGCACGGGCCCGCGGAGGTGGCCAAGGTGCGCGCGCCCGTCGAACTGCTGGCCGGCTACTACCACGCCGTCCACGAGCTCACGCTGGAGTTCGTGGCCGGGGTCACCGCCGAGGATCTCGAGCGCATTGTCGACCGCAACTGGGATCCGCCGGTGACGGCCAGCGCCCGGCTGGTCAGCATCATCGACGACTGCGCACAGCATCTCGGTCAGGCGGCCTATCTGCGCGGCATCGCGCCGTAGGCGCAGCCAACGATGGCGTTACGACGAGGATCGCACCTGCGACTCCCGCGACGGATTCCGACTTCCGACGGGCTGCTCAGCGGCTGAAAGGTGCTCGCGCAGTAAGGCGTCCAGCTTGGTGTTGGCCGAATGCAACCCGTTGATGATGTACCCGAAGACCTTGCTGCGCACCTTTTCCGGTTGGCCGATCAGCGGGGCGTACATGTGCCGCATCAGGTCCAGCCGGGCGTTGCACAGCCAATCCATCAGCTCGGGATCGGAGAACCAGCTGATCTGATTGCGTTGTTCGGCAAGCGTCGTGGTCAGCCAGTCGACGTCGGTGTTGGGGTGAGGCACCGCCTGGCACAGCCGATTTCGCGTCTCGTCGTCGGCGTAGGCGGCTTCGACGTGGGCGATCATCCCGGCGCTGAACACCTGCTGGCAGCCACGGATGCTCTGCAGCGTGATCCGGTTGTCGTCGAACACCGTTGCCGCCGGCCGCTTTTCCAGCCCGTCGGCGCTGCAGTCGACGTAGAGCGCCGAGCCTTCGACGGTGATCTCACCGTCCGCCAGCGTGACCCGGCCGGGTTCGATGCTTCGCACGCGGCCCATCCGCACGACGTCGCCGATCCGTCGCAACTGCTCGAGTTCGGTCTTCGTCACGTTCGCGCAGCGATACATCGTCGGTTGCACCGCTGGATCCAGGCGCAGCAGATTGCCGCATTTCTCCAAGCGGTCGAACAAGTCGGCTACGTCTGTGGCGGCCTCGATGGCGACCAGTCGTTGAGCGAATCCGGTCTGGAACCGTTCGAGGAACTGCGCTCCGGGCTGGATGGTGGCGCGGTCCATCAGCCACGAATCGCGCGGCATGATCCAGGTCAGCCGTTCCGGTGGAATGCCGTTGCGCAGCAACCACAAACACGCGTCGATACCGGTCTTGCCGGCGCCCACGACAACGAAGCGCTCGCGACCGACCGCGTTGGCCGGCATGCCGTTGGGCGGCACGCAGTCGACGCGAGGGGCGACGTGGTAGGCCGACGGACGCATCGACGGCACCGTGGTCTGCAGGTAGGTCGCATCGACGATCCGGCGGCGCGCGTTGACGGTGTAGTCGCCGCCGGGCAGCGAGCGAAACCGGCCGTCGCCCAGATACTCGGCCATCGGGAAGTAGGACACCTGCCCGCTCGGCAGTAGGTCCTGGTGCATCACTTTTTCGAAGTAGGCGCAGATCTCGCCGACCGTCGCCAACTCGTAGAGCCCTTCGTTCCAGCCGAGTTGGTCGATGGTGTCGCTGCCCAGTCCGCGGGAGTTGACGCCGTAATAGGCCGAGGGCTGGTGCAGCCGGACGAACGGATAGGCGCTGTTCCAGTGGCCGCCCGGGGAATGCCCGCGGTCGACGATCACCACCTGTGCGTCGGTCTCGGTCACCAGCGTGTCAGTGAAGGCCATGCCCATCGCGCCGGCGCCGACGACCAGGTAGTCCGTGTCAATCCTTGTCACGCCGATTCTCCCCCTTGCTGGCGTGCGCGATTAGTTGAGCGGTAGTTTCGCGAAAATCTTTCCGGTCGGTTGGGGTGACCCGCCGCCGGGTTCGACGGTGAAGGCGAGCATGTTGGAGTTCTTCAGGCTGGTGAACGTGTGCGTGGTCGACGGCGTAATGGCGGCGGCGTTCATCGTGCCGGCCGACTGTGCGCCCTTGTCGCCGACCAGCCACATCTGGTAGACCGTGCCCTGCGACGGTGGCGGCACGTTATCCATCACCAGCACAGCGCCGTTCATGTCCCGCGAAAACACCACCGTCGCCGTGCCGCCGGCCATCGGGGTCGAGGCTGTACGCACATCGGGTGCCGAGATGATCTGCTCGGCCATCGTCGGGACGTGTGCCGGGCGTAACGCGATGCCCGCGCCGAAGGCCGCCAACGCCACCACGATCGCGGCGGCTGCGGCCAAGATGGCTGCGCGCCAACGAGGCCGGCGGGTGGCGTCGGCAAGTATCGCCGCGCGCAGCCGCTCGGGCGGCTCGAGGGCTGTGTTCGACGACAGCACTGCCATGGTCTCGCGCACCGCGCGCACCTCGTCGCGGAAAGCCGCGGCGACGGCTTGCGGCGCGGCGGCGAGTTGCCGGTCGATGTCGACGCGTTCGCTATCGGTGACGGCGTTCAGCGCATACGGCGTGGCCAGTTCGAGCAAGTCGAATTCCGTGGGTCCGGTCATGTCACCCCCAGGCAGCCGCGCAGACCGCGCAGCGCGTCCCGCATCCGCGACTTGATCGTCGACAAATTGGCCGACAACCGCTGTGAAACTTCGGCGTAGGTCAATCCGCCGTAGTACGCCATCTCGATGCACTGCCGCTGCACGTCGGTGAGAGAGTCCAGGCAGGCCGCCACCCGCCGATGCTCGTCGGCGGCGATCGCCGAATCGGCCACCAGATCGCTCGGACGATCCACCGTGGCCGCGCCGTAGCGTGACTCCCGCTGGCCGGCAGACTGCTCGGCACGCACGCGGTCAACGGCCCGTCGGTGCGCGATGGTCATCAGCCACGACAGCGCGGAGCCCTTCGCCGGGTCGTACGATTTCGCGTTCCGCCACACCTCGAGGTAAACCTCCTGGGTGGTCTCCTCGCTGTAACCCGAATCCCGCAACACCCGGGTGATCAGTCCGTAGACCCGGGACCGCGTGCCGTCGTACAGCGCGGCGAACGCGTCGGGGTCGCGCTGCGCCACCCGGCGCAGCAATGCGTCGAGGTCGGTGCGTTGCCAGGGTCCGCTCATCGACCGGTAGCCTAGCCGCTCGGCGACAGCGGCCGTCACGATCGTGCCGATCGAGGCGGGCGTGGAATGAAAAAGGATGTCCGTTGCTGGTATTCGCGGAACCCCGGCCGGCCTCTCATGTATTTCTCGGTGAGCCGGGCGCCGGTGGCGTAGACCAGGAAATACGTCATCGTGACGGGGGAGAGCACCGTGGCGGCCGACCACCAGGCGGTCAACGTGACCAGCCACAACCCCCACCAGACGCAGGCGTCGCCGAAGTAGTTGGGGTGCCGCGTCCACATCCACAGCCCACGATCCATCACCACGCCGTTGTGCGCGGGGTCGGACTTGAACGTCTGCAGCTGGTGGTCGCCGACGGCTTCGAAAAGCACGCCGACCAACCACACCAGCACCCCGGCCGAGGTGACCGCCAGCCACCGTGTCGGCGTCGGACCTGACACCGCCGAGAGCTGCAACGGCAGTGCGATGAACCAGGTCATGAAGGCTTGCAGCACAAATACCTTGACCACCACCTGGCCGACGCCCGCGCCGCGGAGCATGTCGGCGTAGCGCCGGTCTTCGCCCTTGCCGGCGGATTTGCGGGCGATGAACCAGCTGAGCCGGCCGGCCCAGATGGCGACCAGCGCCAGCACCAGGCGCCGACGGAACGGATCGCCGTGGCCGAGCAGCGCCGAAACCGTCGCGACTGCGATGAACCCCAGACCCCAGGCAACGTCGACGACGTTGTAGCGACCGATGCGGTGCCCGATGCCGAAGGTGATGGCGTGCACCACGGTCAGCGCGACAATCGAGGCGCCCGAGACGATCGCGAAGTCGGCCAACATCACGTCACTGCCTTGGCGAAGGTCCATTGGTAGACGTCGAGGTACCCCGACCGGAAGCCGGCTTCGGCGTGCGCCAGGTAAAGCTCCCACATCCGCGCGAAGACCTCGTCGAAACCGATGTGCGACAGTGTCTTCCGGCGCTGCATGAACCGCTCCCGCCACAGTCGCAGCGTCTCGGCGTAGTGGTGACGCAACGACAACGCATCCACGGTGTGCAACTGGGTCTCGCGCCCGACGATGTCCGTGACGGCCTTGGCGGACGGAATCAACCCTCCCGGGAAGATGTATTTCTGAATCCACGTGTGTGTGTTGCGGGTTGCCATCATCCGGTGGTGCGGCATCGTGATGGCCTGCACCGCGAGCCGTCCCCTCGGCGTCAGCAGCTGATCCAGCGTACGGAAATACTCTGGCCAGGCGTGATAGCCGATGGCTTCGATCATCTCGACTGATATCACCGCATCGTAGTTTCCGCCGACGTCGCGGTAGTCACGAAGATCGATTTTCACCCGATCGGACAGCCCGGCGGCGGCGACGCGCCGGCCGGCCAGCCATTGCTGGCGCTCGGAAAGCGTGATCGAGCGGACGTTGGCCCCGCGCGCGGCCGCCCGAATGCAGAGTTCTCCCCACCCGGTCCCGACTTCCAGGACTTCGGTGCCCGGACCCACGTGCGCCGCGTCCAGAAGTCGATCGATCTTGCGCCGCTGCGCGTCGGCAAGATCCGGCCACGCCGCAGGCAAACTGGTGAACAGTGCGCCTGAATACGACATGGTTTCGTCGAGGAATTCCCCGAACAAATCGTTGGAAAGGTCGTAGTGCGCCGCGATGGCCTGCCGGCTCTGGCGCCTGCTGCGGTTTGCCGATAGTGGTTGGGAGGCAGTGACAATGGGGCGCAACCACTGCAAACTGCGGGGTACCACAGTGTCCATTCCGCCGGCGAGCACGGTCAGCGCCTCGGTGAGCTGATCGGACTCCCACTCGCCGGCCATGTAGGACTCGCCGAACCCGATAAGTCCGTGACGCCCGATGCGACGGGCCAACCGGTCCGGCTGGTGGATCGTCAGTGTCGGTGCCGTCGTGTCCTGCGCACCGATCACCGAGCCGTCCGGGTAAGTCAGCCGCAAGGGCAGCCGGCCGGCGATGCGACGCAGCAGCCGGTCGGCCACCACCGCGGACGCCGACGAAGCGGGCCCGCCGGGAACTTTCGCCACTGCGGGCCAGCGCTCTGGATCGATGGCGGCAGCGGTTTTTTCGATGCCCACCGGATTGCGCGGCAGCACCGGAAGCCGTCGTAGCCACAGTGCGATCCCTTGGACGCGGATCCGCAGCGCGATCATCAACGGGGCGAGGGGCGCGAGGATCTGCATCCGTGCCACGTGGCTCACCGTCGCGGGTCGGCGGGTGCC
>NZ_JBYCLD010000098.1:0-2759 GCF_057473725.1 Mycobacterium sp. TH-M11
GTGTTCGACCCGAACTGCTCGGGGCAAGACCATCACAAGCCCGGGAGGAAGTGACCCGGGTACATAGCGAAGCCCTCGCGTGGCCGCGTCGAAACGACGCGCCCGGGGGCTAGAGGAGAATACGTGACAGACGGTGGCCCATTCTCAGAAGTTCCTCAAGACTCGTCGCAGCATGAGGAGCTGCCCGATCGGCTGAGGGTTCATTCGCTGGCCCGCGTGCTGGGTACAACCAGCAGGCAGGTTCTCGACGCGCTGACTGAGCTCGACGGTCGCGTTCGCAGCGCGCACTCCAGCGTGGAGCGCGTCGACGCGGTTCGCGTTCGCGATCTGCTGGGCAGTGCGCCGGTGCCGATCGGCGCAGCGGTCGCCGCGGTCGCGCCCGGTGACGCGGAGGAGCCCGAGTCGCGGCTGATGCTGGAGACCGCGCCGGTCGAACGGCCCGAGTACATGCCGTTGTTTGTCGCCCCGCAGCCGGTGGAGCGGGTCGAGGGTCCCGGCAAACCCGACGAAGCCGCCGTCACCGATGACGACGATGACGACGACTTCGACGGTGACGGTGACGCAGATGGCGATGACGATCAGGCCGATCGCCCGGCTAATCGCCGTCGCCGCCGTGGGCGTCGTGGCCGTGGCCGCGGGCGCGGCGAGCAGAACGGCTCCGAGAACGGCTCCGGCGACGGCGAGAAATCAGACAATGCGAGCGACGCCGACGACGACTCGGGCGACGACGCCGACGACGATACAGATGACTCCGATGGTTCCGATGAGGACAACGGTTCCGGCGAGGGTGCCACCAAGCGCCGCCGTCGCCGTCGTCGCCGCAAGTCTGGTTCCGGTGACGACTCCGACGACAACCCGGCACCCGACGACCCGCCGAACACCGTGGTGCACGAGCGTCAGCCCCGCGCCAAGAAGCAGTCCGACAACAACGAGATCCAGGGCATCGACGGCTCGACCCGGCTGGAGGCCAAACGGCAGCGCCGCCGGGACGGCCGCGACGCGGGACGGCGCCGCCCGCCGGTCTTGACCGAAGCTGAGTTCCTGGCCCGCCGTGAGGCGGTCGAGCGGGTGATGGTGGTCCGCGACAAGGTCCGCACCGAGCCGCCGCACCCCGGCAGTCGCTACACCCAGATCGCCGTGCTCGAAGACGGCATCGTCGTTGAGCACTTCGTCACCAGCGCCGCCTCGGCCTCTCTGGTCGGCAACATCTACCTGGGCATCGTGCAGAATGTGCTGCCGTCGATGGAGGCGGCGTTCGTCGACATCGGCCGCGGCCGCAACGGCGTGCTCTACGCCGGCGAAGTGAATTGGGAGGCGGCCGGTCTGGGCGGGTCCAACCGCAAGATCGAGCAGGCGCTGCGGCCCGGCGACTACGTCGTGGTGCAGGTCAGCAAGGATCCGGTCGGCCACAAGGGTGCCCGGCTGACCACCCAGGTGTCGCTGGCCGGCCGCTACCTGGTTTACGTGCCGGGCGCGTCCTCGACCGGCATCAGTCGCAAGCTTCCCGACACCGAACGCCAGCGGCTCAAGGAGATCTTGCGCGAGGTCGTCCCGTCCGATGCCGGCGTGATCATCCGCACCGCGTCGGAGGGCGTGAAAGAGGACGACATCCGCGGCGACGTCGATCGGTTGCAGGAGCGGTGGAACGAGATCGCCGAGCGTGCGCAGCAGACCAAGGAGAAAGCGGCCGGTGCCGCCGTCGCGCTCTACGAGGAGCCCGACGTGCTGGTCAAGGTGATCCGCGACCTGTTCAACGAGGACTTCTCCCAACTGATCGTCGCCGGCGAAGACGCTTGGACCACCATCAACGAATACGTGGAATCGGTTGCGCCCGAACTAGTCTCGAAGCTCACCAAGTACGAACAACCCGCCGGGGACGGTCCCGACGTCTTCGCGGTGCACCGCATCGACGAGCAGCTGGCCAAGGCGATGGATCGCAAGGTCTGGCTGCCGTCGGGCGGCACGCTGGTCATCGACCGGACCGAGGCGATGACGATCGTCGACGTCAACACCGGTAAGTTCACCGGCTCCGGTGGCAATCTCGAGCAGACCGTCACCAAGAACAACCTCGAGGCGGCCGAGGAGACCGTGCGGCAGCTTCGGCTGCGTGACATCGGCGGCATGATCGTCATCGACTTCATCGACATGGTGCTGGAATCCAACCGGGACCTGGTGCTGCGGCGGCTGACCGAGGCGCTGGCCCGCGACCGCACCCGTCATCAGGTGTCCGAGGTGACCTCGCTGGGCCTGGTGCAGCTGACCCGAAAGAAGCTCGGAACCGGTCTGATCGAAGCCTTCTCCACGACGTGTCCGCACTGCAGCGGCCGCGGCATCACGCTGCACGCCGACCCGGTCGACTCGGCGCCGACGATCGGCCGCAAGCCGGAGTCCGGCGGTCGGCGCGGCCGCCGGTCCAAGAAGGGCAAGGCCGAAGAGCCGGCCGTCGCCAGCGTGCCCGTGCATACGCCCGGCGAGCATCCGATGTTCAAAGCGATGGCCGCGGCCAACGGCGGTCACCACGATGACGACGACGAATCCGCTCCCGACGAGGACACCGAGCTGCCCGGCGAGCAGGACGGGGGCGACGCCGAGTCCGACGCGCAGCTGCGGAAGCAGGCCGCGCGCGAGACGGTCGAAGACGACCTCGACGACGACGACTTTGACGACAGCGACGACGAGGACGACAGCGACGACGAGGATGAGGAAGACGACGACGAGGACGACACCGATCACGTCGATCTCGATGACGACGATGACGA
>NZ_JBYCLD010000099.1:0-11285 GCF_057473725.1 Mycobacterium sp. TH-M11
TGCGCGCTGCCCCCGGTGACGTTGGGCCGCAGCGATATCGAGAAGGTGCGCACCGCGACCGAGGCGATCGCCCACGGTATCGGCGTGGTCGGCCTGCTCAACGTGCAGTACGCGCTGAAGGACGACGTGCTCTATGTGCTGGAGGCCAACCCCCGCGCCAGCCGCACCGTGCCGTTCGTCTCCAAGGCCACGGCGATACCGCTGGCCAAGGCGTGCGCACGGATCATGCTGGGCGCCAAGATCACTCAACTTCGCGACGAGGGCCTGCTGGCGCCCATCGGCGATGGCGGCAACGCGGCGCCGGATGCACCGATCGCCGTGAAGGAGGCGGTGCTGCCGTTCCACCGGTTCCGCCGCGCCGACGGCTCTGGTATCGACTCGCTGCTGGGCCCGGAGATGAAATCGACCGGCGAGGTGATGGGCATCGACCGCGACTTCGGCAGCGCGTTCGCCAAAAGCCAGACCGCGGCTTACGGATCGTTGCCGGTATCCGGGACGATCTTCGTGTCGGTGGCCAACCGGGACAAGCGTTCGCTGGTATTTCCGGTGAAGCGGTTGGCGGATCTGGGGTTCCGGGTGCTGGCCACCGAAGGCACTGCGGAGATGCTGCGCCGCAACGGCATTCCGTGCGACGAGGTGCGCAAGCATTTCGAAGAGGCGCAGCCGGGGCGGCCCGCGATGTCGGCGGTCGACGTCATCCGTGCGGGTGAGGTCGACATGGTCTTCAACACCCCCTACGGAAACTCCGGCCCGCGCATCGACGGCTATGAAATCCGCGCTGCCGCTGTCGGCGCCAACATCCCGTGCGTCACGACGGTGCAAGGCGTGTCGGCGGCGGTGCAGGGCATCGAAGCCGGCATCCGCGGTGACATCGGTGTGCGCTCGCTGCAGGAGTTGCACAGCGCGCTGAACCACGGCGGCAAATAGCCGTGCCCGGGTTCGGCGCCCGGCTGGCCGACGCGGTATCCCGTCGCGGGCCGCTCTGTCTGGGCATCGACCCGCATCCCGAGTTGTTACGGGCGTGGGATCTGCCGGTGAGCCCTGAGGGCCTGGCGGCGTTCTGCGACATCTGCGTGGCGGCCTACGCCGACTTCGCCGTCGTCAAACCCCAGGTCGCGTTCTTCGAGGCATACGGCGCGGCGGGTTATGCCGTCCTGGAACGCACCATCGCCGCCCTGCGCGGCGCCGGTGTGCTGGTGCTGGCCGACGCCAAGCGCGGTGACATCGGCTCGACGATGGCGGCCTACGCGGCCGCCTGGACGGGTGACTCGCCGCTGGCCGCCGACGCCGTCACCGCGTCGCCCTACCTGGGTTTCGGTTCGCTGCAGCCGCTGCTGGACAGCGCCGCGGCCCACGGCAGCGGGGTGTTCGTGTTGGCGGCGACGTCCAACCCTGAGGGCGCGAGCGTGCAGCGCGCCGACGCCGGCGGCCGGCCGGTGGCGCAGCGGATCGTCGACCAGGCCGCCGCCGCCAACCGGATCCTGGGCCCCGGCACGGTGGGCGTCGTCGTGGGCGCCACATTGCCCGCGGTGCCTGACGTCAGCGAGCTGGGCGGACCGGTGCTGGTACCCGGGGTCGGGTTCCAGGGCGGGCGGCCCGAGGCCCTCAGCGGCCTAGGTGGGGCCGTTTCGGGGCAGCTGCTGCCCGCGGTGTCGCGCGACGTGCTGCGGGCCGGACCGGACGTGACAGCGGTGCGCGCCGCCGGCGAGCGGATGCGCGACGCGGTCGCTTACCTGGCTCGCTGAGGGTCACGAGCCGATCTACGACACGGCGTCGTTCACTTTTCGACCAGCGGAACTGCTCGCGGCGACACGCGCGACACGCCGCAAGAATCCCAGTCGGGCCAGATTCGCCCTTTTCGACCAGCGTCGACGCGTTCAGCCCATGGCCGCTTCGTCGGCCGACGGGCCCTGCCCGGTGGCAAAAGTCCAGCTAGAGGTGATTTTATCGACGGGAAATCGAGCGCTCGCCCGCGGCCGGTCCGCGGTTGACGGCGCCGTCCCGGGCACCCCGGGTGGCGACTCATCGCGGCCATAAGCTGCGTATTTGTAGCTTCAACCAGGGGGGCGGGTTAGATTTCGTCGGAAGGCGTGGGTACGGTCGTCACCGCTGGCTGGACTACCTGGCCGAGACAAACAAAGATCGAAATCTGTTGCCGATCGATACGGAGGAATCGTGGCCCTTCCCCAGTTGACCGACGAGCAGCGCGCGGCAGCGTTGGAGAAGGCTGCTGCCGCGCGCCGAATCCGAGCCGAGCTCAAAGACCGGCTGAAGCGTGGCGGCACCAATCTCAAGCAGGTGCTCAAGGACGCCGAGACCGACGAGGTCTTGGGCAAGATGAAAGTTTCCGCGTTGCTGGAGGCGTTGCCGAAGGTGGGCAAGGTCAAGGCGCAGGAGATCATGACCGAGCTGGAGATCGCCCCGACGCGCCGCCTGCGCGGCCTCGGCGACCGTCAGCGCAAGGCCCTGCTGGAAAAGTTCGACTTTTCTTAAGTCCGACGACGATGCAGGCCGTCGGGCCTGATGAGAAGTCGGACCGTCGGATAAGTCCGACGACGATGCAGGCCGTCGGGCCTGAGGAGAAGTCGGACCGTCGGCCCAGTCCGACGACGGGGGACCGGACGGCATGGCTCGCGTGATTGTGCTGTCCGGTCCGTCCGCAGTGGGCAAGTCAACGGTCGTCCGCTGCCTGCGGGAGCGGATTCCCGATCTGCATTTCAGCGTCTCCGCCACCACCCGGGCGCCCCGCCCCGGCGAGGTCGACGGACTTGACTACCACTTCGTGTCGCCGGCGCGCTTTCAGCAGCTGATCGACGAGGGTGCGCTGCTGGAGTGGGCGGACATTCACGGTGGCTTGCATCGGTCCGGCACCCTCGCCGGGCCGGTCCGCGACGCCGTCAACGCCGGCCGACCGGTCCTGATCGAAGTGGATCTGGCCGGAGCCCGCGCGGTCAAGCAGGCGATGCCCGAGGCGATCACCGTCTTTTTGGCCCCGCCGAGCTGGGCGGCGTTGCAGACCCGGCTGGTCGGTCGGGGCACCGAGACCCCGGAGGTGGTCGAGCGTCGACTCGCCACCGCCCGCGTCGAATTGGCGGCTCAGGATGACTTCGATCGGGTCGTGGTGAATCGGCAATTGGAAACAGCGTGCTCAGAATTGGTATCATTGCTGGTCGGACCCGCACCCGAGAGGGCGTGACCTTATCCACCGGATCCGATTCGCCATCTAGCCGCACTTTCGCCACAGGCAGCCAGGAGAATATTTACGTGAGTAGTACGCAGACCGACACCTCGTTAGCTGCCGTCCCCGACCAGTTCGACCCGTCCGCGGGCGGCATCGGCGCCTACGACACGCCGCTGGGTATCACCAACCCGCCCATCGACGAGCTGTTGGCGCGGGTGTCCAGCAAGTACGCCCTGGTCATCTACGCCGCCAAGCGCGCCCGGCAGATCAACGACTACTACAACCAGCTGGGTGAGGGCATCCTCGAGTACGTCGGCCCGCTCGTCGAGCCGGGCCTGCAGGAGAAGCCGCTGTCGATCGCGATGCGCGAGATCCACGGCGACCTGCTCGAGCACACCGAAGGCGATTAGCGACAGGCTGGGGATGAGCCTCTCGGGTCAGCAGCGGACGGACCGCAAGCGGATCGTCGTCGGCGTCGCTGGGGGTATCGCCGCCTACAAGGCGGCAACGGTCGTGCGGCAGCTCACCGAGGCCGGCCACGAGGTCCGCGTCATCCCCACCGAATCGGCGCTGCGCTTCGTCGGGGCCGCAACCTTCGAGGCGTTGTCCGGCGCGCCCGTGCAGACCGGGGTGTTCGACAACGTCCCGCAGGTGCCGCACGTCGCCATCGGGCAGGCCGCCGACCTTGTCGTCGTCGCGCCCGCCACCGCCGACCTGCTCGCGCGTGCCACCCACGGCCGTGCCGACGACCTGCTGACCGCGACGCTGCTGACCGCGCGGTGTCCGGTGCTGTTCGCCCCGGCCATGCACACCGAAATGTGGCAACATCCCGCCACCGTCGACAACGTCGCCACGCTGCGCCGCCGCGGCGCCGTGGTCCTCGAACCGGCGTCAGGGCGGCTGACCGGGGAGGACAGCGGCGCGGGCCGGTTGCCCGAGGCCGAGGAGATCGTCACATTCGCCCAGTTGCTGCTGGAACGGCCCGAGGCACTGCCCTACGACCTGGCCGGCGTCAAAGTGCTGGTGACCGCCGGCGGTACCCGGGAGCCGATCGACCCGGTCCGCTTCATCGGCAATCGCAGTTCCGGTAAGCAAGGCTATGCGTTGGCGCGGGTCGCGGCCCAGCGCGGCGCTGAGGTCACCCTGATCGCCGGTCACACCACCGGACTCATCGACCCGGCCGGTGTCGAGGTGGTGCACATCAGCACCGCGCAGCAATTGCGCGACGCGGTGTCCAAGCACGCGCCGGACGTTCACGTGCTGGTGATGGCAGCGGCCGTCGCGGATTTCCGGCCCACGCACGTCGCAACCGCCAAGATCAAGAAGGGCTCCGAGGAGCCCCAGTCCATCGACCTGGTCCGCAACGATGACGTGCTGGCGGCCACCGTGCAGGCCCGCTCCGCCGGTCAACTGCCGGACATGCGGGCCATCGTCGGCTTTGCCGCCGAGACCGGCGACGACGACGGCGACGTGCTGTTTCACGCGCGGGCCAAGTTGCGGCGCAAGGGGTGTGACTTGTTGGTGGTCAACGCCGTCGGCGATGGGAAGGCCTTCGAGGTGGACCACAACGACGGCTGGCTGCTGGCCGCCGACGGCACCGAGTCGGCACTGCAGCCGGGCTCGAAGACTTTGATGGCCAGCCGTATCGTGGACGCGATAGTCGCGTTCCTGCAGCAGGGCGCCCGCGACGACACCTAGCGTCGTCGGCGCCCCGGACCGGCCGGTAGCATAAACCCGCCCGGCGATATAATTTGCCTAACTAACGTTTTTTAGATGCCTTGAAAGGGAGAGAGTGTGAGTCAACAGGGTCGGTTGTTCACCAGCGAGTCGGTGACCGAGGGGCATCCAGACAAGATCTGCGACGCGATCAGTGACTCGGTGCTCGACGCGCTGCTGGCGGTGGACCCACGCTCACGTGTCGCCGTCGAGACGGCCGTCACCACCGGTCAGGTCCATGTCATCGGCGAGGTCACCACGACCGCCAAAGAAGCGTTCGCCGACATCACCAACATCGTTCGCGAGCGCATCCTGGAGATCGGCTACGACCACTCCGACAAGGGCTTCGACGGGCAGACGTGCGGGGTCAACATCGGCATCGGCCGACAGTCGCCCGACATCGCCCAGGGCGTGGACACCGCGCACGAGCAGCGTGTCGAGGGTGCCGCGGATCCACTGGACTCCCAAGGCGCCGGCGATCAGGGCCTGATGTTCGGCTACGCGATCAGCGACACCCCCGAGCTGATGCCGCTGCCGATAGCGCTGGCCCACCGCCTGGCGCGGCGGTTGACCGAGGTCCGCAAAAACGGCACGCTGGACTACCTGCGCCCGGACGGCAAGACCCAGGTCACCATCGAATACGAGGACAACGTCCCGACGCGCCTGGACACCGTGGTGATCTCGACCCAGCACGCCGACGGCATCGACCTGGTAAAGACCCTGGACCCCGATCTCCAGAAGCACGTGATCAAGACCGTGCTCGCCGACCTCGCCCACGAGACGCTGGACACCTCGTCGACCCGGGTGCTGATAAATCCGACCGGGAAGTTCGTCGTCGGCGGACCGATGGGTGATGCCGGCCTGACCGGCCGCAAGATCATCGTCGACACCTACGGCGGCTGGGCCCGCCACGGCGGCGGCGCGTTCTCCGGCAAGGACCCGTCGAAGGTGGACCGCTCGGCGGCGTACGCGATGCGCTGGGTGGCCAAGAACATCGTCGCCGCCGGTCTGGCCGAGCGGGTCGAGGTGCAGGTGGCCTACGCGATCGGCAAGGCGGCCCCGGTCGGCCTGTTCATCGAGACGTTCGGCACCGCCACCGTCGACCCGGTCAAGATCGAGAAGATCGTGCCCGAGGTGTTCGACCTGCGACCCGGCGCGATCGTGCGCGACCTGGACCTGCTGCGACCGATCTACGCGCCGACCGCCGCGTACGGCCATTTCGGCCGCACCGACATCGATCTGCCGTGGGAGCGTCTGGACAAGGTGGACGACCTCAAGCGCGCCGTCTGACGCGTGTTGCGCACCGTCACCGCCACCTGGCTGGACGCGACGTGACCGCGCCCGCCGCGGCGACGTCGGTCGAACCGGCTCGATCGCTACCCCCCGGCGAACTCGCGCAGGCCTCGGTGATGGGCGCGTTGTGCGCGGCGATCGCGATCATCGCGGTGGTCATTCCCTTCGGCGGGGAGCTGGGGCTGCTGGGCACCGTCCCGATCGGCCTGCTGGCCTATCGCTACCGGATCCGCGCGGCGATCACCGCGACGATCGCCGCCGGGGCGATCGGTTTCCTGGTGGCAGGGTTCAGCGGGTTCTTGACGGTCGCGCTCTGCGCCTACGTCGGCGGGCTGGCCGGAACCGTGAAACGTCGCGGTCGCGGCACACCGACCGTGATCGCCGCGTCCTTCGTCGCCGGGGTCGCCATCGGTGGCACTGTCGTCGTCGCGTTGACCTTCCTGGTGGGGCTTCGACAGCTGACCTTCCACACCATCACCGCCACCGCGGACGGAATCGCGGCGGCCATCGCGCGCGTGCCGCACCTGCAGGAGGGCGCCGAGGACCTCAGGCGATTCGTCGCCGGCGCGCTGACGTACTGGCCGTGGCTCGTCCTCGGATACGCCACCATCGCGATCATGGGTGCCTCGGTGATCGGATGGTGGGCGCTGTCACGGGTACTGCAGCGACTGCGCGGCATTCCCGATGTGCACAAATTGGACGCACCCGTCGGCGGCGGGCCCATCGGGCCGGTCCCGGTACGGCTGGAGGAGGTGCGCTACCGCTATCTGCACACCGAGCACGATGCGCTGCGACCGATCAGCCTGGAGGTGGGCACAGGTGAACACGTCGCTGTCACCGGCGAAAACGGTTCCGGCAAGTCCACACTCGCGCTGATCCTGGCCGGCCGCGAGCCGACGTCGGGCACTGTCGAACGCCCCGGCTCGGTGGGTCTTGGCCGGCTCGGTGGCACCGCGATCGTTTTGCAGCATTCGGAAAGCCAGGTGCTGGGCACCCGGGTCGCCGACGACGTGGTCTGGGGTCTGCCGCCAGGCAAGGTCACCGACGTCGACCGGTTGCTCGGTGAAGTCGGGCTGGCGGGGTTCGCCGAACGCGACACCGGCGGGCTTTCCGGCGGTGAACTGCAGCGGCTGGCCGTGGCCGGGGCCCTGGCGCGGGAGCCGGCGCTGCTCATCGCCGACGAAATCACCGCCATGGTCGATCAGCGGGGCCGCGAGACTCTGCTGAATGTGCTGTCCAGCCTGACCGACCGACACAAAACGGCCCTGGTGTACATCACCCACTACAACAACGAAGCCGACTCCGCCGAGCGCACGATCAACCTCAGCGCTTCGCTGGACAACACCGCGATGGTCGAGACCGCGGCCGCGCCGGCGCCGACCGTCACGGTGGGTCACCCGTCGGGGCCGCCGATGCTCGAACTCGTCGGTGTCGGCCACGAATACGCCGCCGGCACCCCGTGGGCGAAGACCGCGCTGCGCGATGTCAGCTTCGGGGTGCATGAGGGCGACGGGTTGCTCATCCACGGCGGCAACGGCTCCGGTAAGTCGACGTTGGCCTGGATCATGGCCGGGTTGACTTCGCCGACCACCGGCACCTGCCTGCTGGACGGGCGACCCATCGCCGAGCAGGTCGGCGCGGTCGCACTCAAGTTCCAGGCGGCCCGGCTGCAGTTGATGCGTCCCCGGGTCGACCTGGAAGTCGCTTCGGCGGCCGGCTTTTCCCCCGACGACCACGACCGGGTGACCGCGGCGCTGGCCGTCGTCGGCCTGGAGGCTGCGGTGGCCAAGCGGCGTATCGACCAGCTCAGCGGCGGCCAGATGCGCCGCGTGGTGCTGGCCGGGTTGCTGGCGCGGTCGCCGCGGGTACTGATCCTCGACGAGCCACTGGCGGGGCTGGATGCCGGCAGCCAGCGCCGGCTGCTGCGGCTGCTGGCGGATCGGCGCCGGGACACCGGTCTTACCGTGGTGGTCATCTCGCACGACTTCGCCGGGATGGAAGAGCTGTGCCCGCGCACCGTGCACCTCAACGGCGGTGTGCTGCAAGCGGCCGCGGCCGGGGGCATGTCGTGACCGGGACCGCCTCGGCGAAGCGCCCACCGCGCCCCGTGGTACTGCTGCGCCCGGTGCCCGGGCGTTCCCCGATCCACGAGCTGTGGGCCGGCACGAAATTGATCGTCGTGTTCGCTATCTCGGCGCTGCTGACGATCTACCCGGGCTGGGCGCCGATCGGGCTGTTGGCGGCGCTGGTGCTGGTGACCGCTCGGGTCGCGGGCATTCCGCGCGGCGCACTGCCGTCGGTGCCGCGCGGACTGTGGATCGTGCTGGCCATCGCCGGCTTCGCGACGGCGCTGGCCGGCGGAGCCCCGATGGTCCACGTGGGCACCGTCTCGCTCGGACTGGGCGGGCTGTTGAACTTCCTGCGCCTGACCGCGCTGTCGATCGTGCTGCTCGGTCTGGGGGCGATGGTGTCGTGGACCACCAACGTCGCCGAAATCGCACCCGCCGTCGCGACATTGGGCCGGCCGCTGCGGCTGATCCGGATACCGGTCGATGAGTGGGCGGTGGCGGTGGCGCTCGCGCTGCGCACCTTCCCGATGCTGGTCGACGAGTTCCGGGTGCTCCTGGCCGCTCGTCGGTTGCGGCCCAAGCTGCCGGCGCCGACCCGCTGGGCCCGGCTCAAGCGCCTGGTGGGCGAGGTGCTTGACCTGACCGTCGCAGTGGTCACCGTGACGTTGCGGCGCGCCGACGAGATGGGCGATGCGATCACCGCCCGCGGCGGCACGGGCCAGATCTCGGCGACCCAGTCGGGGCCGAAACGGGCTGACTGGTTGGCCCTGTCGATCGCGTCGGTGGTGTGCGCGGCCGCTGTCGCGGCGCAGCTGGCGCTGGCTTAGCGGTGCGGCGCTAACCGGTGAACCGGTAGTCGTCGAGGTCGAATCGACGGCTGCGCCAGTAGACCTCGAAGGTGTGCGCGGGCCGCAGCGCCACGTCACCGTTCTTGTCGAAGTAGTAGCTGTTCGCGCCCTGGCAGCTGTCCTGCCAGAACACCTGACGGTGCCGGCGGCTCAGCTGCTCGGCGAAGTAACGCGCGTTGGCTTCTTGGCTGATCTCGACGCGGGTGGCACCGCGCTGGCGGGCCCGCTTCATGCAGCGCACCATGTGGTGCGTCTGGGCCTCGATCAACGCGAAGTACGACGAGCCGACGTAGCCGTACGGCCCCATCGTGGAAAAGAAATTGGGAAAGCCGGGAATGGAGTTGCCCTCGTAGGCCTGCGCCCGGTTCTCTTCCCAGAACCGTTGCAGCGGCTGGCCGCCGCTGCCGGTGACCGCAAACGTCGGCGTGCTTTCGGCGTCGAAGACGTGGAAACCGGTGGCGAGCACCAGCACATCGATCTCGTGGTGGGTGCCGTCGGTGGTAGCCACCGCCGACGGCGTGATCTTGTCGATCGGCTGCGTCACGAGCTGGACATTGTCGCGGTTGTAGGTCGACAGGTAGCTGTTGTGGAAACCGGGCCGTTTGCAGCCGATGGCGTAGCGGGGGGTGAGCTGTTGCCGTACCGCGGGATCGCGCACTTTGCGCCGCAGATACGCGCGGCCGAGCGACTCCATCCAGCGGGCCAGCGGGTACACGGTGAAGTACTGAGCCGGCAGCGGAAAAGTCACCTCCACGTAGGACTGGGTGAGCAGGCGCTGCAGTGACTTCGCGCCGGGCAGGCGTAGTGCCCAGTGTGCCGCCTTGGGCAGCGGCACGTCGAATTTCGGAAAACACCAGATGGGTGTGCGCTGAAAAACGGTGAGCTGCTTGACAATCGGTGCGATCTGCGGGATCAGCTGCACCGCCGAAGCGCCGGTGCCGATCACCGCGACCCGCTTGCCGGTCAGGTCGAGGGTGTGGTCCCAGCGGGCGGTGTGCACCACCGCGCCACCGAAGGAGTCGACGCCGTCGATGTCGGGCGGCTTGGGCACGGTCAGCACCCCGCCGCCGTTGTAGACGAACCGGGCCGTGACTTCGCCACCGGGATCGAGCTGCACCCGCCACAGCGACCGTTCGTCGTCGAACGCGGCAGACAAAACCCTGGTGCTGAACCGGATCTTGCGCCGGATGCCGTACTTGTCGGTGCAGTGTTCGGCGTAGGCCTTCAGCTCGCCGCCGCGCGCGTAGGTGCGCGACCAGTCCGGCCGCTGCTCGAACGAGAACTGATACGACGCCGACGGGATGTCCACGGCGATACCGGGATAGGTGTTCCAGTACCACGTTCCGCCGACCCCGTCGCCGGCCTCGACGATCAGGTAGTCGCCGAAGCCTTCCTGGTCGAGCTTGACCGCGGCGCCGATGCCGGAGAATCCTGCCCCGACTAGCAGGCAGTGGTAGTCGGGCCGCTCACCGCTCACCGGTGCAGCGCCGCTTTGAGGGCGGCCAGACCGCGGTCGGTCGCCTCGGCCGCGGCGGGGATGATCAGCGCGAAGCTGACGTAGCCGTGCACCAGGTCGCCCTCGTTGCTCAGCTCGATGGGCACGCCGGCGGCAGTGAGCAGCGCGGCGTACACCGCGGCGTCGTCGCGCAGCGGATCGTGTTCGGCGCTGCCGATGAAGGCCGGCGGCAGCCCGGCGAAGTCGGCGGCGTTGCACGGCGCCAGGGCGGCCGGCAGCGCCTTGGGGTCGCTGATGTCCACCCCGGGGGCATACCAGGTCAGGAATGCATCGATGACGTCGCGGTTCAGGATCGGCGCGTCGGCGTTCTCGGTGAACGACGGCAGCGACAGGTCGGCGGTGATCGACGGATACCAGAGCAGCTGGAACGCCAGCGCGGGCCCGCCCTCGTCGCGCGCCCGCTGGGCCATCACCGCGGCGAAGTTGCCACCGGCAGAGTCGCCGGCGACCGCGATCCGGGTGGGGTCGCCACCCAATTCGACGGCGTGCTCGGCGGTCCACTGCAGCGCAGCCCAGGAGTCGTCCAGCCCGGCCGGGAACGGATGCTCGGGGGCCAGTCGGTAGTCGACGGACACCACGATGGCGTCGGCGCCGACGGCGTGTGCGCGCGCGACCGGGTCGTGGGTGTCGAGGTCTCCCAGGGCGAAGCCGCCGCCGTGGTA
>NZ_JBYCLD010000100.1:0-14534 GCF_057473725.1 Mycobacterium sp. TH-M11
CCAGGCTCGACGCGGTTGCGCTTGTCTTTTTTGGGTCGGCCGCGGTTGCGCGTGGTACTGCCATGTCCGCAACGGCGGCGCACAGTGTCGCCCACGCACGCGCGGTCAAGGTGCCGGCCCCGATGGAGCGGATGGAACCCAGATTGCTGATGCGGTTCTCCAGTGTTAGCACGCTTGTGTCCTCCGGTAACTCGGCGACGTCGTTCACTGTCGCAACGCCGTTGGTGCATTTTCTGGACTGATACGACTACCTGCGGTGTCGGTGATCGGGGTCACAGAGTAGTCATCAATGACCAACCTCCAGCCCGCGCTGCCTATTCCCACGGTACGTGCCGATTACACTTCCCGCCCGCTTCGCTGCTTGCCGTGCCGCGCGTCTGAACCTGGCCTGCGCGACACACAGTCCGGATTCATGGACGATTTACTTGACATCCAGTCAACAAAAGCTTAACTTCACTGAGATTTTCTCAGCCTGTTCACAGTCGGCATGCGGAAGGGCATAAATATGTCGAGCACATCAGTAGGGCGTCATCGTCGCGATCGCGAGGTATCCGCGGAACCGCGGGTCCTGCGGCAGCAGGGGGCGGCAACCAGGGTCGGGGTGGTCGCGGCCGGCGCCGTGGTAGCGGGAACCGCGCTGGTAGGGGCCCAGTTCGCCGGGCTGAACCCGGCGCAGGTTTTGGGGCCGCAGCACCGAGAGGTCGCGCTGACGACCGGCACCGCGCCGACCTTCGACGAAAGTCTGGCGACCCTACTCAATAACCTGGGGATCGGCAACGAGACGGTGCCCAGCCTCATCGGCAACACAACGACAGTGGGCAGCCTGTTGAGCTCCAGCGGATTGGATGTCTCCTCGCCGCTGAGCACGCTGCTGGCCGACCTGAATCCGAGCAATGTGACCTTGGACGCTGCTACCGGTGGCCTGCTCACCGAAACGGTGAGCACCCTGCTGGGCGGTTCGTACGTCGACGGCTCCCCGCTGGGCGGACTTACCATCGACGCGTTGGCGACGGACTTGCTGGGGGCCAACCCCGAGACCACCACGATCTACCAACTGCTCAACACCGTTGGCCTGGGCAGCTACGCCGGGTTGATCGACCTGTGCACCGCCACCAACCTCCTCGGCGTCTGTACCGGCACATCGATCACCGACAACAGCGACGTGAGCGCGCTGCTCCAGTACCTCGTCGGCAGCAACCCCGCCACCGAGACGGTCAGCGGCTATCTGAGCAGTACCGACCTCTCCGGCACCTCCACCTCGATCGCCAACACGGAGCTGGGCACCCTGCTGGGACTCACGTCGACCCAAATCAGCGAACCCTGGAACCAGTTCCTGGACAACATCACGATCAGTGCGCCGCTGGCTACGCCCGAGACGCTGGGCAATGAGACGCTGGGCACGCTGCTCACCAGCCTGGTGTCCACACCCAACTTGGGTGACCTGGGCACCGGTAATGCCGTGACGGACTCCACGACGTTGGCGAGCTTCCTCACCGCGCTGGACCCGGCCCTGGGAACAGAGACCGTCGACCAGTTACTCGGGCTGACGTCGACCGCGTCTGCTGAGGCCGTCGCGTCGGCGTTCTAGGAACGGCCGCTCAGAAACCCCGCACGGTCGATCCGATCGACCGTGCGGGGTTTCGGCGGTGAACTGCCCGAACTGCTTTGCCGCAGACCTCATGCGCGGAGGCGAAGGTGGCGGACTGCGCGGAGGCGTTCAGCGTTGGCAGGCAGGGCACCAGTAGGCAACCCGCTCGCCGCTGCTGTCCTGCCGGACGGGCGTGCCGCAGCGCCGGCAGCCCTGCCCGGCCCTCCCGTACACCCATAACTGCCGGCCTGCCCGGGTGTCGCCGGTGATGCAGCGATTACGCCGAAAACGGTTGGCCCACAACATCTCGCGGGCACGAGATACCAGCCGGTGCGGGTCGGTGATCGCGCTGACCGGTGCGGTGGGCAGATGGCCGCTGACGAAACACAATTCGTTGCAGTACACGTTGCCGATCCCGGCCAGCACCCGCTGATCCAGCAACGCCTCGGCGATCGGCCGATCGGCGCGCGCGGTGAGGTTGGCGGCGGCGACCCGTGCGTCCCAGTCGTCGCCCAACAGGTCAGGCCCCAAGTGGTCGACCGCGTCGAAATCGCGTGCACGGTCCAGGATCTCCAGCACGCCCAGGTCGATACCCAGCGCGCGGACATCGTCGGTCTCCACGATGATCCTGACCCGGTGATCGGCGCGCGCTGTCAATGACGTCACCCGCCAGGCGCCGTCCATCTTCAGATGTGAGTGAATGCTGGCCGGTCCGACCCGAATGAACAGGTGCTTGCCGCGACTGCGTACCTCATCGACCACGTGACCGCTCAGGTCGACGGTCGCATACTGCGGCACCCGCACGTCGCAGCGAGTCAGCGTGTGGCCGAGAAGTGCCTTCCGCAGGGTGTCTGCGGTGCGAAAGACGGTGTCACCCTCTGGCATAGGTCATCGCAGTCGCAGTCCGCGCGGCGTGCGGGCGAAGCCGGCGTCGACCAAGGCATTCGCTACCGACGCCGCCACCTCTGGCGCCAGCACTGAGGTGCCATTGATGCGCTCGATCAGGATCGAGTTGACCCGTCTGGCCACCACCAGATCGGCGAGTGCGACCGCTGCGGCGTGGTTGGCTCCGGCGCTGCCGTCGGCGAAGCTCAGCAACGATCGCCCGCCGCGCTCGAGGAACCACACCAGTTCGCCGTCGACCAGCACGACGAGCGCACCGGCTTTGCGGCCGGGCCGGGCGGCGCCGTCGTCCGTCGAGCGCGCCGGCCAGGGCAGCGCGGCGCCATAGGGGTTGGCCGGGTCGGCGGCGGCCAGCACCACCGGGAGGTATTCCGGTCGTTCGGGATCGACGCCGTCGAGGTAACTGCGGAGCCGGTCGACGGTGGATGCCACCGCGAACTGGGCGCCGCCGAGCGATTCCACGAAGTAGCCGCGCTGGCATCGGCCGGCGTCCTCGAATGCGGTCAGCACCTTGTAGAGCATGGCAAAGCCGCCGGGCAGTCGTTCGGCGGCGACCGCGCCCTTGGTCAGCACCCCGTGGCGGTTCAACAGCAGCTCTGCCAGGTGGTGGCTGCGGGCGGTGGAATCCGGCTCGGGTGCCGGCAGCGCCGACCAGCGGCCGGCCACGGCCGGATCGGTGGCCCGCGCCTGCGGGTTCGCCAGGCTATAGCGACTCAACCGCGGCGTGCGCATCCCGCGGCCCGTGCGGTGCGCGGGCGCCGAACGTTTACGCCCCGGTGTCCCGGACAGCAGCGCGCGCACCGGCGCGAACGTGTCGCCACTGACCAAGCCGGCCCAAATCAGCTCCCACAGTGCGGTTTTGAGCTCAGCCTCGCCGATACCCTCTTGCGCCAGCTGCCGGAAGAAGAACGCCCCGCCGCCGGCCAACACGTCCAGGATCGCGCGATGGGTCGCGGTGAACTCGATCCCCGATTCGGCGGTCAGCGTCAGCGGCGCGGTGTCGGCAGCGTGAAAAGCGACCCAGCCGTCGCTGCCGGAGATCGATCCGGCACCCGACCACAACACTTCTCCGGACGCCAGCAGCTCGTCGAGCAAGGCGGGGGAATAGTCGCGAACCCGCGGCGCCAGCACCAGCGGTTCGATCGCCGACGCCGGCAGCGTCACCCCGGCGAGTTGGTCGATGACCGCGACCAGCCCGTCCAGGCCGGAATTGGGTGGCGCGCCGGGGCCGACGCCGTGCCAGGCAGGGAGGAACCTGGCGTAGGCCCGGGTGCTGACCGGCTCCACCTGCGCTCGCAGCGCCGCCAGCGATCTTCGCCGCAGAATCCGCAGTACCTCGGCGTCGCACCACTCATCGCCGATCCCCGATCCTGGTGTTCCAGCAGTGGAGAACTCACCGCGGACCAGCTTCCCGTCGGCGGCCAGGCGGCCCAGCACATCGGCCGCCACGCGCAGCCCCAACCCGAACCGGGCGGCGACATCGGCGGTGGTGAACGGCGCATGGGTGCGCGCATAGCGGCTCAGCAGTTCTGCGAGCGGGTCGGCGACCGCCTCGGTGAAGCTGGCCGGCACGCCGACCGGAACCGCCACCCCGACCCCGTCGCGCAATCGGCCGATGTCCTCGATCGCCACCCACCAGCCGGCGCCGGCGAACGACACCGGCAGCGCCCGCTTGGCGGCGTACAGCGCTTCCAGCCAGCCGCCGACATCGGCCCCGCCGGCGCGGGCCGCCACCTCGTCGGAGGTCAACGGGCCGAGTAGCCGCAGCAGGTCGGCCACCGCTTCGGCGTCGCGGGCAGCCCGCTCCGGCGACAGGTGCTGTAGCTGGCGTCCCGTAGCCGCCACCACCTCGGGGTCGAGCAACTCGCGCAGCTCGACCCGGCCCAGCAGTTCGGCCAGCAGCGTCGGGTCCAGCGACAGCGCCGCCGCGCGCCGCTCGGCCAGCGGGCTATCGCCCTCGTAGATGAAGGCTCCGACGTAGCCGAACAGCAACGAGGCGGCGAACGGCGACGGCGTCGCGGTCTCGGTCAGCACGACGCGGACTTTGCGGGTGGCGATGTCGGACATCAACCCGGCCAGCGTCGGCACGTCGTACACGTCCTGCAGGCACTCTCGGACGGTCTCCAGCACGATCGGGAAGTCCGGATATTTACGGGCCACGTCGAGCAACTGCGCGGCGCGCTGACGCTGATGCCACAGCGGGGATCGTTTGCCCGGGTGCCGTCGGGGCAGCAGCAGAGCCCGGGCCGCGCACTCGCGGAATCGGGCGGCGAACAGCGCCGAACCGCCCACCTCGGCGGTGACGATCGGATCGATTTCGTCGGCGTCGAAGACGAACAGATCGGCCCCCGGGGGTGCTTCTACCCCCGATTCGGAGATGGTGTCGGGCAGCCGCACCACGATGCCGTCGTCGGAAGCCGTGGGCTTCTCGTCAATGCCGTAGCGCTCGCGCAGCCGTCGGCTCACCGCCAAGGCGAGCGGGCCGTGTACCCGTAATCCATAGGGGGAGTGCAGGATCACCCGCCAGTCACCCAGCTCGTCGCGGAACCGTTCGACCAGTAGCGTGGTGTCGGTGGGCACCACGGTGGTGGCGGTGCGCTGGTCGTCGAGCAGGCGCCACAGGTTCTCGGTGGCGTTAGGATTGAATCCAAGCCCGGCGCAACGGCTTTCGAAGGAACCCCGATCCAGGGCGGCCAGTTCGCCGGTGAACGCGCCAATCGCGCGGCCGAGTTCGGCGGGCCGCCCGGAATTATCGCCGCGCCAAAACGGTAGCCGGGCCGGCTCGCCCGGAGCCGGAACCACCAGCACCCGGTCGTGGGTGATCTCGGTGATCCGCCAACTGGTGGCGCCCAATGCGATGACATCACCGGGCCGCGATTCGTAGACCATCTCCTCGTCGAGTTCACCTACCCGAGAGGGGTTTTCAGATTCGGTGGCCAGGTAGACGGTGAACAGGCCGCGGTCCGGGATGGCGCCGCCGGACGTCACCGCGAGCCGCTGCGCGCCCGGCCGCGCGGTCACCGTGCCATTGTCGCGGTCGTAGACCAGACGCGGCCGCAGTTCGGCGAACTCGGTCGACGGGTATTTGCCGGACAGCAGATCCAATGTCGCTTCGAAGGCGCTGCGCGGCAGCGTCGCAAATGGCGCGCTGCGCCGGACGGTGTCGAACCAGCGGTCGACGTCCAACGGGTCCAACGCCGACGCGGCCACGGTGTGCTGAGCCAGGATGTCGAGCGGGTTGGCGGGCACCCGCAGGGTCTCGATCTGGCCACTCAGCATGCGCTGCACGGTGACCGCGCAGCCGATCAAATCGGTGCGGTGCTTGGGAATCAGCACCCCCTGTGAGATCTCGCCGACCTGGTGTCCGGCGCGGCCGATGCGCTGCAGGCCGCTGGCTACCGACGGCGGAGCTTCGACTTGAATGACGAGATCGACGGCGCCCATGTCGATGCCCAATTCCAGGCTCGATGTCGCCACTACCGCCTTGAGCCGGCCGGATTTGAGATCCTCTTCGACGATGGCGCGCTGTTCCTTGCTGACCGAGCCGTGGTGAGCGCGGGCGAGTAACGTCGATGAGTCGTCGCCGGCAACTTTCGGGTTGGCCTCCGGCGACCGGGCGGGGCCGGTCCGTTCGGCGTGAATCTCGTTGAGCCGCGCGGTCAGTCGCTCGGCCAGCCGTCGCGAGTTCGCGAACACTATCGTCGAATTGTGGGCCTCGACCAGGTCCACCAGTTGCGCCTCGACGTCCGGCCAGATGCTGCGGGTACCTTCCGCCTGCGGGGAAGTGCTCGCCAGGTTGGCCATGTCGGGGACGGGGACCTGCACCGACAATTCGAACGTCTTGGCCGCCGGCGGCGCGACGATGGTGGTCGGGGACGACCCCGACAGGAAGCGGGCCACCTCCTCGGGTGGCCGCACGGTCGCCGACAAGCCGATCCGCTGCGCCGGCCGGGGCGCCATGTCGTCCAACCGCTCCAGCGACAAGGCCAGGTGTGCACCGCGTTTGGTGCCGGCGATCGCGTGCACTTCGTCGACGATCACGGTCTGCACACCGGCCAGGGTTTGGCGGGCCGCCGACGTCAGCATCAGGAATAGCGACTCGGGTGTGGTGATCAACACCTCGGGTGGATTGCTGATCAGCTGCCGACGCTGGGCCGGTGGCGTGTCGCCGGATCGCACGCCGATGGTGATCTCCGGGGTGGCCAGCGCCCGCTGGGCGGCGACCCGGGCCATCCCGGCCAGCGGTGTTCTCAGGTTGCGCTCGACGTCGACGGCCAGCGCCTTGAGCGGTGAAATGTAGAGCACCCGGGTGCCGGGCTCGCGTTCGCTGCGCGGTACGCCGGCCAGCGTGTCGATCGCCCACAGGAAGGCAGCCAGCGTCTTACCCGACCCCGTCGGGGCGATGACCAGCGTGTTGTGCCCGTCGGCGATCGCCGACCAGGCGTCGGCCTGTGCAGGCGTCGGCGCAGCGAAGGTACCGGTGAACCAGTCCCGGGTGACGGCGCTAAACCGCGCGAGCGCTTGGTCGGGTAGAGCGGTCACCCAGACATCATGACAACGGGATCCGACAGAAATCCGTTCGCGCAGGTCAGCGCTGGTCGGGCGCGACCGCTTTGGCCAACGTCTCGGGAATGTTCTTCACCCGGATGATCGCGTCGAGCAGCGAGTGCGCGCAGGATTGGCTGAGTTGGAGCGCGTCGGTCTCCGGATGGATGATGCGCTGCCGGCACACCTCGAAGGTCAGCGCCAGCCAAGAGTGAATGACGATTTGCAGGTCGCGCTCGACGTCAGGCTCGAACGGGCTGCCGGACCCGTCGACCTCGACGATGCGGCTCATGATGTGTTCCATCTGCCGGTCTTTGGCTTCGTCGTCGATGCCGAGCAATACCGGGTCGGAACGGCCGAGTCCGACATATGCCGCCCAGGCCGCGTGCGGGTGCTCCTGGTGGTAACGCATGTAGGCCAGTACTCCGTCACGCACCTCCTCGAAAAGGTTCTGGCCAGGGGTCGGCAGCATATTGGTGGTTTCGAACAGCTGATCGGCCTGCCCCTTGACGACGGCGGCGAAGAATGCCCGCTTGTCCGGGAAGTAGTGATACATCAACGCCCTCGACACACCGGCACGCTCGGCGATCTCGTCGATGCGGACCTCGTCGTAGGGTCGCTGGCCGAAAACCTCCGCGCCCAAAGCGAGCAGTTCAGCGCGGCGGTCTTCCGGTGAGAGCCGGCGCCTTGGCGTTCGCATACAGCAGACTTTACTTGCCGATTCATCCTGCAGGCCCGCAACGCTCAGGAACCCTGCAAACTTGTCGTTTGCTGGGTGTCTCGGGTGCCCGCGTTGAATACAGTGCTGGCGCAACCTTGTAGTCGGCCGTCTACCGACGTGTTCGAGAACTCAGCGAATGTTCGAGCGGTGCGGCTCGTCGCCGCCGAGCTTCTCGTTTCCAGCGGTCTCAGCGCGTGCGTTCGGCGCATCGTGACCGGCTGACCTGGTTTATCACCAGCGCTGCATTGGGTATCTATGTATTGCGCAGCTGGGCGCCTGACAGCGACACAAGGATTTCCGATGCAGACTCAACGCCGCCGTGGCGATCGCCTCGGCCAGTTCGACAGCGAAGTGCACCACGCGGTGCGGTATGCGGCGTTGGCCGCTGCGGCAGGCATCGGATATCTGATCGTTGCCGCGCTGTGGGACAGCACTTGCACGGGCGCGATGGCTGTCGACACCGTGGCGTGCGGCCCTCCTCAATTGACGATCTTGGCGTTCGGTGGGCCGTTGATCTTGTTCGCGGCGGGGGTGTGGGCGTTCGTTCGCACCTACCGGGTCTGGCGTGACGAGGGAAGGTGGTGGGCCTGGCAGGGAGCGGGATGGCTACTGATGATCCTGATGGTCGTCACGCTGGCCCTGGGCCTCCCTATCGCGGGACCGGTGCTCGCCGGATAGACCGGCGCCGAGCGAGATCGCAATTCCGGTTGCGGGGTCGGGTTTGACCAGTCGACTTTGGTGGGTATCTACAATGGGCCGGTCGCCCGATCGTGGGGAATCGGACACTGCCTTGACACAGATGCCCATAGCGATCAACACGAGGATCACCAGGCCGCGATCATGACAAACCAGCTCGGGCGCGAGGGTACTGTCGGTCCAACAATTCTGGGAGGCTCGATGACCGCTGCTGCGAAGCCGGCGAAAGATCAGCAACGAGGTGATCGCGCCATCGAATTGCGGGTGGCAGCGGCGCTGGAGAACCTGTCCCTCTTACGAACGTTGGTCGGAGCGGTCGGCACCTTCGAGGATCTGGACTTCGACGCGGTCGCCGACCTGCGACTTGCCGTCGACGAAGTGTGTACGCGATTGATTCGCTCGGCCGTGCCCGGTGCCACCCTTGAGTTGGTGATAGACCCGCACGACAGGGAATTGCGGATCGAGGCCTCGACCACATGCACCACCGGCGACGTGGTGACACCGGGCAGCTTCAGTTGGCACGTCCTGACGTCGCTGGCCGACGACGTGCAGACCTATCAGAGCGGCACCGGCGCCGTCGGGATCGCACTGACCACCCGACGGGCGGACTCTCCCAGGTGACAGCGCGAGCTGTCGGCGGTTCGTCCCCATCCCGTTCCAACGAATACGCCGATGTTCCCGACATGTTCCGTGAGCTGGCGACGCTTGACGCCGACTCATCGGACTTTGGGCGCCATCGCGACAAAATCGTGGAGCGCTGCCTGCCGCTGGCCGATCACATCGCGCGCCGGTTCGAGGGGCGCGGCGAAGCGCGCGACGATCTGGTTCAGGTGGCCCGCGTAGGGCTGGTCAACGCGGTGGCCCGCTACGACGTCGAAACTGGCTCTGATTTCGTCTCCTTCGCAGTGCCCACGATCATGGGCGAAGTCCGACGGCACTTTCGCGACAACAGCTGGTCGGTCAAGGTTCCGCGGCGGCTGAAGGAACTGCACCTGCAGCTCGGCGCGGCGACCGCGGAGCTGTCGCAGCGGCTGGGCCGCGCGCCGACCGCCTCGGAGTTGGCGCACGAACTCGAGATGGACCGGGCCGAAGTGGTCGAGGGCCTGGTGGCCGGCAGCTCTTACAACACGTTGTCCATCGACAGCGGCGGCAGCGGCGGCGACGAGGAAGTCCGGGCCATCGTCGACACGCTCGGCGATGTGGACACCGGTCTCGAGCGCATCGAAAACCGCGAGGCACTGCGGCCGCTGCTCGAGGGGCTCCCCGAGCGCGAGCGAACCGTGTTGGTGCTCAGGTTTTTCGAGTCCATGACGCAGACGCAGATTGCCGAGCGGGTCGGGATCTCCCAGATGCACGTCTCGCGGTTGCTGGCGAAATCGCTATCGCGACTACGGGACGAGCTGGAATAGCCGGCGCTGGCCCGGGTCTTCGTCCAACATCGCGTGTACTGAGTCGAGCAACGGCAGCGCGCGGTCGGGGTCGCAGATTCGAAGCAGCCGGGACACCGCGCTGCTCGGCACCACGGCCCAGCGTAGCTGGGCTGCCGCGCACCTGACGTTGATCAGATGCAGGGCTGAAAAACCCGCTGTGCCAAAGAATTCCAGTCCGCTCAGGTCTACCACCAGCGGAGCGGAGTCGGTCATGCAGAGATCGAAATAGTCGGCGAATTCGGTGGCATTGGAGGCGTCGAGTTCACCGACGGCGCTGACAACGGTCCGGTCGGTGCCTCGTGTCGCGCTGAAACGCGCGGAGCGGTACTCCCAGGCGGGCGGTAAGGCCGGCGTGCCGGTTACGTCAAGTGGTGCAGTGGGCTTTGGTAATGCAGCAGACATGGTGTGACTCCATCAGTCGACTAGGCGTTCTGTGGATCACGTCAAGCGGATTTGGTGCCGCGCGCGAGGAGAAGCTCAGGAGTTCGAGCGTCCCCTTGCGTCAATTAACGCTGTTCTATGCGGCTGGTAACTCAACCTTGTTACGACACTACTCCGGCCGTTCGGTGCCGACAACGTGGCAGAGTCTTTCTCAGAATGCCTGGCCAGCGCCGTGCGGAAGCTCTCCGTCAGCTCGAATTATGCTCTGGCGCAATGACTGCGGCGGCAAATCGCCGAACGGATGCGGCTGCTGCGCCGGCCGCGTCGTCATGCCCGGCGCGCGCCCGGCTGACGATGTCTCCGGACAGCGGATCGAGTGTCACCTCGGCCAGCAGCTCACCTGTCGTGGGTTCGCAGACCGCCCAGGAGTACCGCGAGTCCGCCGACCACTCGGCGGCACTGCGCACGACATGGGCCGGGTCGCTCACGCCGAGCTCGGCCAGCGCGGGACGATCGTCGATGCGGTCGTCGGCGCGGAGGCCGCGCAGATACCACCGCCCGGCGTTGATCTCGACCGGATCCAACGCTATTTGATCTCGGCCAGCACCGTGCCCTGGGTGATGGCGGCACCGGGCTCGACGGCCAGCCCGGTGATGACGCCGTCCTTGTGCGCGGTAACCGGGTTCTCCATCTTCATCGCCTCCAGGACGACCACCAGATCGCCGGTCGAAACCTGTTGTCCCTCTTCGACGGCGACCTTCACTACGGTGCCCTGCATGGGAGCGGTCACCGCGTCGCCGGACGCCGCAGCGCCGCCGGCCGCACCGCGCTTGCGCGCCTTGGGCTTCTTGCGGATGACGCCGGCGTCCGCGGCCCCACCGCCATTGGACAGCGCCAGATCACCGGGCAGCGACACCTCCAGGCGTCGTCCGCCGACCTCGACGACGACCGTCTGCCGCGGCAGCGCATCATCCTCGTCGATTCCTGCGCCCCCGGTGAAGGGTTCGATGGTGTTGTCCCACTCGGTTTCGATCCAGCGGGTGTGCACGGTGAAGCCGTTCTCGTCGCCGATGAACGCCGGGTCCGCCACCACGGCCCGGTGGAACGGGATGACCGTGGCCAAGCCTTCGACGTGGAATTCGTCCAGCGCGCGACGGGAGCGTGCCAGCGCCTCCTCACGGGTCGCCCCGTACACGATCAGCTTGGCCAGCATCGAGTCGAACTGGCCACCGATCACCGAGCCCGCCTCGACGCCGGAGTCCAGCCGCACACCGGGTCCGCTGGGGGTGTCGTAGCGGGTGACCGGGCCGGGCGCCGGCAGAAAGCCGCGACCGGCGTCTTCGCCGTTGATCCGAAACTCGATGGCGTGCCCGCGCGGCGTCGGATCCTCGGTGATGTCCAGCGCCTCGCCATTGGCGATCTTGAACTGCTGCAGCACCAGGTCGATGCCGGCGGTCTCCTCGGTCACCGGGTGCTCGACCTGTAGACGGGTGTTGACCTCGAGGAACGAGATCAGCCCGTCCTGTCCGACCAGGTACTCCACCGTCCCGGCGCCGTAGTAGCCGGCTTCCTTGCAGATCCGCTTGGCCGACTCGTGGATCTCCTTGCGCTGCGCGTCGGTGAGGAACGGCGCCGGCGCCTCTTCGACCAGCTTCTGAAAGCGGCGCTGCAGCGAGCAGTCGCGGGTGCCGGCGACGATCACGTTGCCGTGCGTGTCGGCGATCACCTGCGCCTCGACGTGGCGGGGCTTGTCCAGGTAGCGCTCGACGAAGCACTCACCGCGGCCGAACGCCGCGACCGCCTCGCGGGTCGCCGACTCGAACAGCTCGGGGATCTCCTCGATGGTGCGGGCCACCTTCATGCCGCGACCACCGCCGCCGAAGGCCGCCTTGATCGCGACCGGGACGCCGTATTCCTTGGCGAACGCCACCACCTCGTCGGCGTTCTTGACCGGGTCCGGGGTACCGGGCACCAGCGGCGCCTGCGCGCGGGCGGCGATGTGTCGCGCGGTGACCTTGTCACCGAGGTCGCGGATCGACTGCGGGCTGGGCCCGATCCAGATCAGGCCGGCGTCGAGCACGGCCTGGGCGAAGTCGGCGTTCTCCGACAAGAAGCCGTAGCCGGGGTGAATCGCGTTGGCGCCGGACTTCTCGGCTGCCTCCAGGAGCTTGCCGAAGTCGAGATAGGACTCCGCCGAGGTCTGACCACCCAGCGCGAACGCCTCGTCGGCCAGCTTCACGTGTGGGGCGTCGGCGTCGGGCTCGGCGTATACCGCCACGCTGGGCAGTCCCGCGTCCTTGGCTGCGCGGATCACCCGCACCGCGATCTCGCCGCGGTTGGCGACAAGAACTTTCGAGATCGTCGAGCTGGCATGACTGGGCACTGCGCCTCCTGATGAGCACGTCTTCGTGTTGTCTAAGAGAAATTCTTACAAGTCGGTCCCGGGGAAGTTTAAGCGGCGCGCCGTAAGCGACAAGACCCGGTGTCTACTTCTCTGCCGCTTCATGCAGTCGGCGCTTGATTCGGGCCAGCATCCCCGACATCCCGCGCAGGCGAAGTGGGCTGATCAACTCGGCCAGGCCAAGATCGGTGTAGAAGTCCGCTGGGACTGCCAGGATGTCCGCGGCGGACTGCTTGTCGAGCCCGGCGGCCAGAATCGACGCAAAGCCGCGCGTGGTGGGAGCCTCAACGGGCGCGCTGAAGTACAGCCGAACCCGGCCCGGATCGTCGGCGTCGACGCGTAAAAACAGCGGCGATTGGCACTCGGTCACCGACTCCATCGCCGCTTCCTCGAGATCGGCGGGTAGCGCCGGCAACTCGTCGGCGAACTCCAGCAGCAGCTTGAGCTTGTCTTGGCCTTGGACTTCGGCGAATTCGGAAACCACCTCGGCCAGTGGCGTGGGCATGGTCATCGGACTGGCACCGGGCCGGGGTGCTCGCCGGCGACGATCGGCACGCGCACAGCGTTACCCCATTCGGTCCACGAGCCGTCGTAGTTGCGGACGTCCGGGATTCCCAGCAGGTAGGTCAGGACGAACCAGGTATGGCTGGATCGCTCGCCGATGCGGCAGTAAACGATCGTCTTGTCGTCCGGCTCAAGAAAATCGTAGAGCCGTTCCAATTCGTCGCGGCTGCGGAAGCGGCCGCTGTCGTCGGCAGCCTGGCCCCACGGGATCGACCGCGCCGAGGGGATGTGACCCGCGCGCAACGCTCCCTCCTCGGGGTAATCCGGCATGTGGGTGCGCTTGCCGGTGTATTCGTCCGGGGAGCGCACGTCGATCAGCGGCCCGGTGCCCAGAGTGGCCAGCACGTCGTCCTTGAACGCGCGGATCGGGGCGTCGTTGCGTTGCACGACGGGGTAGCCCGACGACGGTCGGTTCGGAACGTCCAGCGTGGTGTCGCGCCCGTCGCGGATCCACAGGTCGCGGCCGCCGTTGAGCAGCCGGACGTCTGGGTGGCCGAACAGGGTGAAGACCCACAGTGCGTATGCGGCCCACCAGTTGCTCTTGTCGCCGTAGATCACCACGGTGTCGTCGCGCGAAATGCCTTTGCGCTCCATCAATTCCGCGAACTGCTTGCCATCGATGTAGTCGCGCACCCGCGGGTCGTTGAGGTCGGTGTGCCAGTCGATCTTGACCGCGCCGGGGATGTGGCCGACGTCGTAGAGCAGCACGTCCTCATCGGACTCGACGATGGCGAGTCCGGGCCGACCCAGGTTGCCGGCCAGCCAGTCGGCGGTTACCAGCCGTTCCGGGTGCGCGTAGGTGCTCAGCGCGGGGTTGGGGTCAGCTGGTAGCGGCACACCGCGAGCCTACCTGCTGGTTAGCCCCGGGCGGCGCGACATTGAAATGGCGACAACTCACGACGCGACGGGGTTGGCCGCCCACAGGTCGGCGATCGACACGCCGACCCGCGCCAGCAGCGCCCGGGTGTGCGGCAGGCTCAGTCCGATGACGTTGGACGGGTCGCCATCTATTCCGTCGACAAACCAGCCGCCCAGCCCGTCGAGGGTGAAAGCCCCTGCTACGTCTAATGATTCGCCGCTGGCCAGGTAGGCGTCCAGGTCTGCGGGCGTGGGTGAGGCGAAATGCACTGTTGTGAAGAAAGATTCGGATGCTTGTGTGACCAGGCCGTCGATCAGTCGCACCACGCAGTGCCCGGTGTGCAGCTGACCTGACCGGCCGCCCATTGACTGCCACTCGCGTTTGGCCGCATCGACGGACGCAGGTTTGCCGACCAGTCGACCGTCGAGGTAGAGCATCGAATCACA
>NZ_JBYCLD010000101.1:0-6804 GCF_057473725.1 Mycobacterium sp. TH-M11
GGCTCACCCGGTGATCGATGTACACCCACGCCGCCGCCGGTCCGTCCTCGGTCTGCACGGTGAGCTCATCGCGCCGGTAACGGACCGGTACGCCTTCAGCGCTGTCCAGGGCGGCCAAATCGTGGTCGGACAAATCCCAAACCACTCCGTGCACCGTGGTCCCGGGTAGCGGTTCGACGGTGGCCACCCCGCGCTGGTTGATCAGCCAGTCGTGGTCGGCGAGTACGGCACGGCGTGGATTGACGGCGTCGGGGCATCGCTGCGCCATCTGCTGCACGCACAGGTTGGACCCGTACGCGAAGTAGGAATGACGGCGGCGCTGCGTCACGAGGTTGATGTTAGCCGAGCGAATTATTTGCTCGGCGGCCAGCGGTTCGGGATCGCAAGGTCAGGCCGGCCCGTTGGCGCGGACCGTGAGATAGATCAGCATCACGTTGAGCAGGCTGATGAGCGTGCCGATCACCCAACCGGCCGCCGTCGTGAGTCGGTGATTGGTGTCGCCACCCATCAGTTGACGATCGCTGGTGAGCCGGACCAACGGCAGCAGTGCGAACGGAATGCCGAACGACAAGACGACCTGCGACAGCACCAACGTGCGCGTCGGATCAATGCCCAACGTCAAGATCAACAGCGCGGGCGTCAGCGTCGCGAGCCGCCGCCACACCATCGGGATCGACCGGTGCAGCAGGCCCTGCATGATCATCGCACCGGCGTAAGCGCCCACCGACGACGACGCCAGCCCCGACGCCAGCAGGCCGATCGCGAAGAGCGCGGCGATCAACGGGCTCACGGTGTCATGCACAGCGTGGTAAGCGACCTCGATCGAGCTGATGTCGCCGCGGCCACGCATGTTCAGCGCGGCCACCAGCAGCATGGCGACGTTCACCGCGCCCGCGACCACCATCGCCAGCCCGACGTCCAACCGGGTGATGCGCAGCAGCCGCCGCCGCTGCGGGCCCGCTGGGGGATGACCATGCCGATCACGGGTCAGCCCGGAGTGCAGATACACCGCGTGCGGCATCACCGTCGCGCCCAGGATGGCCGCGGCCAGCAGCACGCTTTCCCTGCCCAGGAATCGGGGCACCAGACCGCCGAGCACGTCGCCGGGTGGCGGCGTCGAGACGAAGAAACTTGCGGTGAAGCCGATGGCGATCACCAGTAGCAATCCGGTGATGACGCGCTCGAAGATCTGCTGGCCGCGTTGATCCTGGATGCGCAGGAGCAGCAGCGACACCACACCGGTGATGATTCCGCCGATCAGCAGCGGCAGCCCGAACAGGATGTGCAGCGCGATTGCGCCGCCGATCACTTCGGCCACGTCGGTGGCCATCGCGACGAACTCGGCTTGCAGCCAAAATGCCAGCCGGGCTGGGCGATTCAGCCGGGCCCCGATGGACTCGGGCAACGATCGGCCGGTGACCAGGCCGAGTTTCGCCGACAAGTACTGCACCAGGCCGGCCATCACGTTGGCCAGGATGATGACCCACAACAGCGCGAAGCCGAACTGCGATCCGGCGCTGATGTTCGCGGCGACGTTGCCCGGGTCCACATAGGCGATGGCGGCGACGAAGGCAGGCCCGAGCAGATACCACCCGGTCTTGAGCCGGGCGCGGGTGTCCTCGGGCACCTAACTCACTTTCGGTCTACGAATAAGAAAGTTAGGTTAGCCGAAACCGTCAGGCGGGCGAGTAGAGGCCGCGCCCGGTGATCAGTGGCAGGTCCAGCGTGGTCCGGATGCCGGCCGGCGCGGCAACCACGGCAGGGATGGCGTTGACGACCCGCATCGCCGTCGCGACCAGGCCGGCGTGGTTGTGGTCACCGTTGGGGCTGCTCAGGCAGACGTCGACGGCGTACGACGGTTCACCCGTGATCTCGATCCGGTAGCACCCACCGGGTTGGGCGGGCTGCGGCCAATCCGGGCACAGGTCCTCGCGCAACCGGGTCACGTGTTCCAGCACCACCACAGGGTGGCCGTCTTTATTGCCCTGCACCTCGAAGCGCAGCGCCGCGGCACTGCCCTTGGCGATGTGCCCGGACGCGATGTCGAAGTCCTCGGGCGCCGGAATCCGCTCCTGGCGTTCGGTGATCGAGTCGAGTTCGATGCCCAGTCCGGCGGCGAGTTGGCGCACGACCGATCCCCACGCCAGGCTCAGCACGCCCGGTTGCAGCAGCATCGGGATCTCGTCGAGCGGCTTGCCGAAGCCCATCACGTCGAACATCACCGTCGCGCTGTCGTAGGTGGCGTAGTCGACGATCTCCATGCAGCGGATCTGCTGCACGCTCTGGCACGTTCCGGCCAGCGCCAGCGGAAGCAGGTCGTTGGCGAATCCGGGATCGATGCCGTTGACGAAAAGACTCGAATTACCTTCTCGTGCGGCATCTTCGATGGGTGTCAACATACTGTCTGGCAGCACCTGCCAGGGGTACTGTAGGAATACGGCACTGCTGCCGACGACGTTGACGCCGGCGGCCAGGATGCGCCGGTAGTCCTCGAGCGCGTCCGGCAGCCGGTTATCGGCCATCGCGGTGTAGACCGCACACTGCGGGCCGGTGGCCAGCACAGCGTCGAGGTCGGTCGTGGCTTTAATGCCGGTCGAAACATCAAGGCCGGCAAGCTCTCCAGCGTCTTTGCCGGCTTTGGCCGCCGAGGACACCCACACGCCGGTGAGCTCGTAGTCGGGGTTGGTGATGAGCGCTTTGAGTGCGTGCACGCCGACGTTGCCGGTGCCGATCTGGGCGACTTTGATCATCACAGGTCCGGAATCGGTAGGTCGAGGTTGGGAAAGGTGATGCCGCCGTCGACTTCGATTACCTTGCCGGTCAGGTAGGCGCCCGCCGGTGACGCCAAATAGACTGCTGCGGCGGCAATTTCGTCGGGCTGCCCGAGTCGGCGCATCGGTGTCGCCTGCTCCATCGGCTCGCGTAGCGCATCATTGGAGGCGACGATGTCGAGCGCGGAGGTGGCGATCGAGCCCGGCGCGATCGCGTTGACCCGGATCCGGGGGCACAGGTCCAGCGCGGCCAGCCGGGTGTAGTGAGCGAGCGCGGCCTTGGCGGTGCCGTAGGCGGCGAACCCGCGACCGGCCACCCGCCCCATGGTCGAGGTGATGTTGATGATGTTGCCGCCGCCAGAGTGTTCCAGCATCAGCGGCACGGCGGCGACGGTCAGCGCGTGCGCGGTGGCGACGTTGAACGTGAACGCGTTCTTGAGGTCTTTCGTCGACGTGGTCAGCAGCCCGTTGGGCATTGTGCCGCCGACGTTGTTGACGACGATGTCAAGCCGTCCGAACGCCTCAACGGCCTGGCCGGCCAACTCGGCCGTGACCTCCGGTTGGGCCAGGTCCGCGGTGACGATGTGGGCCCGCCGGCCCGCGGCACGGACTTTTTCGGCGACGGCCTCTAGTTCGGATCGGGTGCGGGAGGCGATGACGACGTCAGCGCCGACGTCGGCGAACGCCAGCGCGATAGCTGCGCCAAGACCACGTCCGCCACCGGTGATGACGGCGACTTGGCCGTCGAGTCTGAATTTGTCGAGGATCACGGGCGTCACCGTAACAAGGCGGCGGCGACCGCGTAACCACATTTCTGAAACATGTTCTAGTTGGCGGTCACACTCGTCGCCCTGCCAGCGAATCGCGGGCCGTTCGCCATCGACCGGAGTACACGCCTTCGGGCAGAGCATCCGCTGAGGGTTCCTGGCGTCGAGTGTGCGCAGGGGGCGTCGAGTGTGCACTGAGGGCGTCGAGTGTGCACAGGGGGCGGGATCGCCGCGATTTTCTCGCCCACGATGCACGCTCGACGCCCAGGATGCACACTCGACGCAGGTGGCGCGCATGTGATCCGAATACACCCGCAGTAGGGGTAGTTTCCCGACTTGTCGCCAACCTCAAAACGGTGTCCCGGTTTGGGAGGTAGCACGAGCTAGTGGGCCCGGAGGCGAATCCAGCCCGCACGCCCGGCAGCGACGGCTCCGGCTAGATTCCGCGAATCGGTGGGTCCGAGTTCTCCTGTCGCGGTGAGTGAGTCATGCTTCGTAAGACGTTTAGCGCTTGGCCGCAGCCTTTTTCGCCGCAGCCTTTTTCGCCGCCGCTTTCTTCGCGGGAGCTTTCTTGGCAGCTACCTTTTTCGCCGGCGCCTTTGCGGCGCGCGCCTTAACGCTGGCCTCAAGCTTCGCCAGCAGATCCGAGACATCCTCGGTCTCGTCGAGTTCTTTGGGCCGCTCTTCGGTGGTAAACGCCTCGCCGCCTTCGAGTTTGGCGTTGACCAACTCCTGCAGTTGCTCTTGGTAGTCGTCGTGATAGCGGTCGGGGTCGAACTCGTCAGCCATCGACTCGACCACCTGCCCGGCCATCTTCAGCTCAGCGGGTTTGACCTCAACCTTTTTGTCGAGTACTGGAAAGTCGGGATCACGGATCTCGTCGGGCCACAGCAGCGTGTGGATCACCATGACTTCGCGTTTGCTGAAGTCCTTGACCCGCAACGCGGCAAGTCGGGTCTTGTTGCGCAACGCGAAATGGACGATCGCCACCCGGTCGGTCTCGGCCAGTGTCTTCGCTAGCAGTACATAGGATTTCGTCGAGTTGCCATCGGGCTCGAGAAAGTAGCTACGGTCGAACATCATTGGGTCGAGGTCGCCGGCGGGAACGAATTCCAGAACTTCGATCTCGCGGCTGCGCTCTTCGGGCAGCGTAGCGATGTCGTCGTCGGTGATGATCACCGTCTGGCCGTCTTCGGATTCGTAGGCTCGGGCGATGTCGCGGTACTCGACCACCTCGCCGTCGAGTTCGCACACCCGCTTGTACCGGATGCGGCCGTTGTCCTTGGCATGCACCTGGTGGAACTTGATGTCGTGGTCCTCGGTTGCGCTATACACCTTGACCGGGACGTTGACCAGCCCGAAAGAGATCGAGCCCTTCCAGATCGAACGCATGCTGCCAGTATGCCCATTCCGCTGGACGGATACGCGTCTATCGCTGCTGCGCCGCGGCGGCCAGCGCGTGGCGATCCGGCAGGTCAGCACCCGCCCGGCTGACCGTGACCGCGGCCATCGCACTGCCCGTCTCAAGCGCCTCGCTCAGCGTCTCGAGATCCAGTGCGGCCAGTTCGGCACGCTGTCCGGCCCCCAACAGAGCGCGCTGCCAGAGCGCGTCGAGCACTCCGACCATGAAGGAGTCGCCGGCGCCGACGGTGTCCACCACCTGCGCCGATCGCGCCGGCACCCGCACGGCCCCGGACCCGCAGATCGCCTCGGCACCCCGATCGGCCATCGTCACCACGACGATCGCCGGCCCCAGCGACTGCCAGGTTCGCGCAACGTCTTCGGGCTTACGGTCGGGTTCGAGCCAGCGTAGATCTTCGTCGCTGACCTTCACGATGTCGCTGCGCGCGACGAGATGCTCGATGCGGTTGCGGGCCAGCCCGCGGTCCATAATCAGCGACGGTCGCACATTGGGATCGAAGCTGACGGTGGCTGACACTCGGTAGGCGTCTACCAGCGCCGCGACGGCCACGCAGCCCGGATCACTCACCGCGGCAATCGATCCGGTGTGCACGACAAGGGGCGGTGGCACCGGTGGCGTACCGGACAGTTGCCAGTCCAGGTCGAACTGGTATGTCGCCGAGCCGTCTGCGGCGACGATCGCACGCGCCGTGGTTGTTCGGTCGGCGGTTCGACTTCCCGAAACAAGCTGGACGCCGGATGCTTTGACGTACTCCACGATGCGGCGACCGTACGCGTCGTCGCCGATGTGGGTCAAAAAATCGACATCACGGCCTAGTCGGGCCAACCCGACCGCGACGTTCAGCGGACTCCCGCCGACGTGCTCGCCGACGATCCGGTCCCCGTCCTGGACGATGTCGATGAGTGCTTCGCCGATCACCAATCCGCGGCTCATCGCACCAATGCCTCCAGAGTTACTCGAGCGCCCTTGCTGTGCAACGAATTCAGCGCCCAACGGTAGGCCTCGACGAACCGGTGCTGATGGGCGAGGTCGGCGAAGACCGCCGTGATCTCGATGAATGCATTGGGATTCCGGTGCTGCGAGCGGGCGATCGGGATGAGCGAATCCGCCAGCTGGTCGAGCACCTCGTACGGCTCGCCCCGTTCGTCGACGCCCTCGGCATAGCGCGCCCAACCGGCCACCGCCGCCGACGCCATGGCGATCGGCCCGTCGTTGGCCAGGTTGTCGCGAATGACCGGCAACAGCCACGTCGGGATGCGGTCCGAAGAGTAGGCGCAGATCCGCGCGACGGTGTCACGCACAGCTGGGTTGGCGAACCGATCGATCAGTGTGTGGCCAAACTGATGCAGGTCGATCCCGGGCACCGGCGGCAGCGTCGGGATGGCTTCGTTCTCGAAATAGGCGAGCAAGTATCTGGCAAACAATGGATCCTGCGCCGCCTGGTGGACAAACTCGAAGCCGCACAGGTGTGCGAAGTAGCACAGGCACTGATGCCCCGCATTGAGCATGCGCAGCTTCATCAGCTCATACGGCCGGACGTCGTCGACCACCAGTACGCCCGCCTGCTCCAGAGGCGGCCGGCCGTCGGCGAAGGCATCTTCGATCACCCAGGCGCTGAACTGCTCGGCCACCACGGGCCAGCGGTCGTCGACGCCGAAATCGCGGCGGACCTCCGCGGCCATCTGCAAAGTTGTTGCCGGAGTGATGCGGTCGACCATCGAGTTCGGGAAGCTGGCGTGCTCGCCTACCCACTCGGCCAACTCTGGATCGACGCGTTCGGCACGGGCGAGCACGGTTCGTCGCGCCACCTCACCGTTGCTCTCGATGTTGTCGCACGAGACGA
>NZ_JBYCLD010000102.1:0-1905 GCF_057473725.1 Mycobacterium sp. TH-M11
ACCTGAACACCGATGTCGGCCTGGCCGGAGCGGATCCGGCAATCGGTTTCAATTACCTCGGGCGTCTTGGCGGTTCGGCCGCCAAGACGGCCGATGATGGGTGGCGGATCAGCCCGGAGAGCGGCACGGTGGCCAGGGTTGCCACCGCTATCCCCATGCCGTTGCTGCACACCGTGGAGCTCAACGCCGCGATGGTGGACACCGACGCCGGCCCGCAGCTGCAGGCCGGCTGGACGTGGGCGCCCTCGGCGCTCGATCACGCGCAGGTCGCGCGGCTGAGTCGGCTGTGGTTCGACGCTTTGGCCGGCATCTGTGCCTATGTCAGGCGGGGTGGGGGCGGGTTGACGCCGTCGGATATCGCGCCGGCCCGGCTACGCCAGGAGCAGATCGACGAACTGAGCCGGCAGTATCGGCTCGCCGATATCCTGCCGTTGACGCCCTTGCAGCAAGGTCTGTTCTTTCACGCCAGCGCCGCGCAGGGCGGCGACGACGTCTACGCGGTGCAACTGGACATCACGCTGACCGGTCCGCTGGATCCGCGTCGGCTGCGCGATGCGATGCAGGCGGTCGTGACCCGGCATCCCCATCTGGCTGCCCGCTTCTGCCCGCACTTCGACGAGTCGGTGCAGATCATCCCGGCCGATCCCGTCGCTGCTTGGCGGTTCGTCGACCTGTGCGGAGCACACCTCGACCTCGACGAGCAGATCGACCGGGTCTGTGCGGCCGAGCGAGCCGCGGTCTTCGATCTGGCCGAGCAACCGGCGTTTCGCGCGGCGTTGGTCCGCACGGGACAGGACCGGCACCGATTCGTGCTGACCAACCACCACATAGTGCTCGACGGCTGGTCACTGTCGAACTTGTTGCGGGAGTTGTTCGCCGGCTACTACGGGAACCGGCTGCCCGCGGCTGTGCCGTACCGCAGGTACATCGCCTGGCTGGCCGGTCAGGATCGTCCTGCCGCCCGCACCGCCTGGCTGCAGGTGTTGGCCGGCTTTGACACCCCCACGTTGATCGGCCCGCCGGACCGGTTGGGGCTGGGGCCGCGCGACGTCGCTTCGTTCCGGGTATCCGAGCGCACCACCCGGGCTGTTTCCGAGCTTGCCCGCTCGTCGCAGGCCACCGTCAACACCGTTCTGCAGGGCGCCTTCGCGACGGTGCTGAGGTGGCTGACCGGCCACCATGACGTCGCCTTCGGCACCGTCGTCGCGGGCCGTCCCGCAGAGTTGACCGGCGCGGAGTCGATGATCGGCCTGCTGATCAACACCGTGCCGGTACGGGCGGTAATCGACGACGCAACCACCACCACCGACCTGCTCGAGCAGCTGCGTCACGATCACAACCACACCCTCGAACACCAGCATCTGGCCCTCAGCGACATCCATCGCGCGACCGGTCACGAAAGATTGTTCGACACCGTTTTCGTCTACGAGAACTATCCGACGGACGCGGCTGCGCTGTCGGGCGCGGACGGGTTGGTCATCGGCGGGCTCACCAACCGTGACTTCTACCATTACCCGCTTGCGATCCAGGCCGTGCCGGGCCACGAACTGGAACTCGTCGTCCAATATCGCGCGGATGTTTTCGACGCGACCGTGATCGGCGCGCTGATCGAGCGCTTGCAGCGGGTGCTGGTGGCCATGTCCGGAGATCCAACACAGCCGTTGTCGTCGATCAACTTGGCAGAGCCGGTGGTCCAGCCACTGACCGCATCGGTATCGCCAACCGGGCACCACGGCAACGGTTCCGGCTATCGCGCCCCGGCGACGCTGGTCGAGCAGATTCTGGCCGGCATCTGGGCCGGAGTGCTGGGAGTCGACCGGGTCGGGGTCGACGAGTCGTTCTTCGACCTCGGCGGGGATTCGCTGTCGGCGATGCGGGCGATCGCCGCGATCAACACCGCCCTCG
>NZ_JBYCLD010000103.1:0-15834 GCF_057473725.1 Mycobacterium sp. TH-M11
GTGGACATCTACCTGCGCCCGATCCGTCGCGGCGATCAAAAGTCGGCGGCGATCACCGCACGCTCGATCGGTCCGATGGGACTGGCCGGCCGACAGAGATCGCGCCCGGTGCCCGGCGAGGTCCGGGTGCTGCCGCCGTTTCTGTCCCGCAGACATCTACCATCTCGGCTGGCCAGACTCCGGGAAATGGACGGGCTGCTGCCCACCCTGACGCGTGGTCAGGGCACCGAATTTGATTCGCTGCGTGAGTATGTGGTCGGTGACGACGTCCGCTCCATCGACTGGCGAGCGACCGCCCGTCGGTCCGACGTCGTGGTCCGCACCTGGCGGCCGGAACGCGACCGGCGGGTCGTCATCGTGCTCGACACCGGACGCACCGCCGCCGGCCGGGTCGGGGTCGACCCGACGGCGGGTGACCCCAATGGTTGGCCGCGGCTGGACTGGTCGATGGACGCGGCGCTGCTGCTCGCGGCGCTCGCAGCACGAGCCGGTGACACCGTCGACTTCCTCGCTCACGACCGGGTGACCAGGGCCGGCGTATTCGGGTCATCGCGAACCGAGCTGTTGGGCCGCGTCGTCGAGGCGATGGCACCACTGAAACCCACGCTCGTCGAATCTGATTGGACTGGGCTGGTTTCCGCAGTGCTGCGGCGTACCCGGCGGCGGTCTCTGGTGGTGCTGATGACCGACCTCAACGCCAGCGCCCTCGACGAGGGCCTGTTACCGGTACTTCCCCTGCTCTCCAGTAGGCACCGGGTGATCGTCGCCGCGGTTGCCGACCCGAGGGTCGACGACCTGGCAGCCGGCCGGTCCGATGCGGCCGCGGTGTATGACGCCGCCGCTGCCGAACGGTCCCGCAGCGAACGGTCGACGTTCGCGTCGCGCCTGCGGCACACCGGCGTGGAGGTCATCGACGCGGCGCCCACCGACCTGGCGCCGACGCTCGCCGATTGTTACCTGGCGATGAAAGCCGCTGGCCGGCTGTAGTTCAACGGGTTGGCGCGACGTCGGGAGCGTCGGCGATGTCGCCGGAGTCGCCCGCCCGCACCGCGCGCCGCCCGAAATAGACCACGTAGGCCAAAAAGCCCGCCTCGGCGAGAACTCCGATACCGATCCGAACCACGGTCGGCAGCGCAGAAGGCGTGACAAAAGACTCGATCACGCCCGAAACCAGCAACACCACAACCAAACCCATCGCCGCCGAGACCACCGCACGCCCCTGCTCGGCGAGCACCTGCCCACGCGGGCGATCGCCCGGGGCGATCACCGACCAGCCCAGTCGCATGCCGACGGCGCCCGCCAGAAACACCGCGGTCAGTTCTAGCAGGCTGTGCGGGATGAGCAGCCCGAACAGCACGCCCGCTTTGCCGGCGTTCAGCATCAGACCCGCCACGACGCCGAGGTTGGCGGCGTTGGCGAACAGCACGAACGGGATGGGCACTCCCAGCAGAACCGAGAACGCGACGCATTTGGCGGCCAGCCAGGAATTGTTCACCCAGACATGCAGACCGAAAGCGGCGGCGGCGTGCTCGCTGTAGTAGGAGGCGAAGTCGTGATTGACCAATTCGTGGATCTCGCTTGGCGTTCCGATCGTCGACTGCACTTCCGGGCTGCCCATCACCCACAGTGCGATCGCGGCCGTGACAGCGAAGAAGATCGCCGCCACTGCCAGCCACCACCGCCAGGCGCGGTACGCCACGACCGGCAATGACACCGTCCAGAACCGGGTGAACTCGCTGGACGGCGGGGCGTGCGCGCCGGTGACCGCGGCGCGGGACCGCGCGACCAGACTCGATAGCCGGCCGATGAGCGCGGAATCAGCAGAACCCGAGCGCAGCATCGACAGGTGCGTCGACACCCGCTGGTAGCGCTCCACGAGCTCGTCGATCTCGGCGCCGCTGAGCCGGTGGCGGCTTCTGACCAGTTGCTCGAGGCGATCCCAGCTGTCGCGATGGGCAAGCACGAACGCGTCGACGTCCACCGCACCGAGACTAGCGGGGCCGCGATCGGGGTAGCGTTCGCACTATGTCGCAGCTGGTGACCGGGGACGCTGTGGTGCTCGACGTGCGGATAGCCCAGCTTCCGGTGCGAGCGGTCAGCGCCCTGATCGACATCGCCATCATCATCATCGGCTACCTGATCGCGTTGACGCTGGGGGCGGGCGCGCTCGGCCACTTCGACGACGCCGCGGTTGCGGCGATCATGATCATCTTCACGGTGCTGGTGTTCGTCGGCTATCCGCTGATTTCGGAGACCGCGACACGGGGCCGCACGGTCGGCAAAATCGTGATGGGGCTGCGGGTGGTGTCGGACGACGGTGGCCCGGAGCGCTTCCGCCAGGCCCTGTTTCGCGCGCTGTCGTCGATCGTCGAGATCTGGATGCTGCTGGGCAGTCCCGCGGTGATCTGCAGCATGCTCTCGCCCAGCGCGAAGCGGATCGGCGATGTTTTCGCCGGCACCATCGTGATCAGCGAACGCGGGCCGAAGTTGGGGCCGCCACCGCTGATGCCGCCGCAGCTGGCATGGTGGGCAGCGTCGCTGCAGCTGTCGGCCCTTGACGCGGAGCACGCCGATGTTGCGCGCCAATTCCTATCGCGAGCAACGCAACTAGACCCGCAGCTGCGTGATCAGATGGCGTATCGGATCGCCAGCGATGTGCTGCGTCGGGTGGCTCCCCCGCCGCCGCCGGGTACACCGCCGCACTACGTTTTGGCCGCAGTGCTCGCCGAACGCCACCGCAGAGAATTGGCCCGGTTACGGCCTTACCCGGACCCATCATTTCACAGTGGGATGCGCGGCTAGCGCTGTTACTGCGCGACGGTGATGGCCAGGATCGCCATGTCGGCGCCCAGCAGCGCCAACGCTGTCACGGGAACCACGAAGCCCCATCGGCGTCGCGCGGTGAAGATCGAGGCAACGATCGTCACCACCGCTAGCGCGGGCGCGCCGTAGTACAGCGTGTCGAAGCTGATTCCGCGCGGACCCAGGTTCGGACAGGCTTTGTCGCTGCAGGCAGCTGTGCTCAGCACCGCGCCAAGTTCCACAGCCATCGCGGCGCCCGCGCCGATCACCGTGAGCAGGGCAAGTGCCCAGTTCAGCCAGAGTCGCCGACGATTTCCGTGTCCGCCGTCGTGAGACTGAGCGGGCACCGTGTCGCGGTCGCGGCCGGGATGCTCTTCGACGTCGGTGTTCTCATGGCCCATGAGGGGGTGCTACCCCGCTGCCGGAGCCCGCAAACCGCCACGACGGGCAGCCCGAAAAAATCCGACCTTGCGAACCGATAGATTCCGATATATCGTCATAGTATCGGTAGCGCATCCGGCGCTGCCTTTCCAGAAACGAGATCAACCCATGAACAACCCATTCTTTGACGCAGGCGTGCCCCACGGGAGCGGACCGTTCGCAGGTGAACCGGGGCCTTCGGCCTTCGGATTCGCACCCCAGGGCCGTCGCGCCATTCACGAGCAGCGCAGGCAGGCCCGCCGCGAGTTCCGCGACTTCGTCCGCGGCCACGACGCCGGGCAAGACGGGCCGTTCGGACCCGGTTTCGGCCGCGGCCGCGGCCGCGGCTTCGGCCCCGGCGGCTTTGGCCCGGGCTTCGGTCCGGGCTTTGGCCCCGGCGCCTTCGGGCCCGGCGGGCGCGGCGGACGCCGCGGAGGCCAAGGCCGGCGCGGGCGCCGCGGTGATGTCCGTGCCGCCATCCTGGTGCTGCTCGCCGAGCGGCCGATGCACGGCTACGAAATCATCCAGGAGGTTGCCGAGCGCAGCCAGGACCTGTGGAAGCCCAGCCCCGGCTCGGTCTATCCGACCCTGCAGTTGCTGGTCGACGAAGGCTTGATCGTCGGCACCGAGACCGAAGGCAGCAAGAAGCTCTTCGAGTTGACCGACACTGGCAGAGAAAGCGCCGAGAAGGTCGCCACCCCGCCATGGGAGGAGATCGCTGACGGCGTCGACCCGGCCCACCTCAATCTGCGGGCGGCTGTCGGTCAATTGTTCGGCGCCGTAGCGCAATCCGCGCACGCCGCCACCACCGAACAGCAGCAACGCATCCTTGAGATCGTCAACAATGCTCGTCGCGAAATCTATTCGATTCTCGGCGAAGACGACTGATCATCCCGCACGCGATGGGGGCCGGCAGCTGCTGGTCCCCATCGTCTGCCTCAGCTGACCTCAACCCAATTCAGGGTGCGCTGTACCGCTTTTCGCCAGCCCGCATATCCTGCGGAGCGCTGCGCCTCATTCCAGGCCGGCGTCCACCGCTTACCCTCACGCCAATTGGCTCGTAGGTCATCGGGGCCCGACCAGAAACCGACCGCCAAACCCGCCGCGTAGGCGGCGCCCAAGGCCGTCGTCTCGGCGATCACCGGACGCACCACCTCGACACCGAGTACGTCTGCTTGGATCTGCATGCACAGGTCGTTCGCGGTGATCCCACCGTCGACCTTCAACACACCAAGGCGCACACCGGAATCGGCTTGCATCGCGTCGACCACATCGCGGCTCTGATAGCAGATCGACTCCAATGTCGCGCGGGCCAGGTGGGCGTTGGTGTTGAAGCGCGACAGCCCGACGATCGCGCCGCGCGCATCCGAGCGCCAGTAGGGCGCGAACAAGCCGGAAAACGCCGGCACGAAATACACTCCGCCGTTGTCGTCGACTTGGCGGGCCAAGTCCTCGCTCTGCGCCGCGCCACTGATGATGCCGAGCTGATCCCGCAACCATTGCACCGCAGAGCCGGTGACGGCAATCGAACCCTCAAGGGCGTAAACGGGTTTGGCACCGCCGAATTGGTAGCAGACGGTGGTCAACAGACCATTGGTCGATCGGACAATGTTCTCGCCGGTGTTCAGCAGCAGGAAATTGCCGGTGCCGTAGGTGTTTTTGGTGTCGCCGGGCGCTAGGCATACCTGGCCGACCATGGCCGCATGCTGGTCGCCGAGAATCCCGGTGATCGGCACCTCGCCGCCGAGCGGGCCATCCGCCGACGTGTGGCCGTGGGGCTCGAGCGGCGAGGACGCCGCGATCGTCGGGAGCATTGCGCGCGGGATGCCGAAGAACGACAGCAATTCGCCGTCCCAGTCCAGGGTCTCGAGATTCATCAGCATGGTTCGGCTGGCGTTGGTGACGTCGGTGACGTGCACTCCACCCCGTGGGCCGCCGGTCAGATTCCACAGCAGCCAGGTGTCGGTGGTGCCGAACAGCGCCTCGCCACGCTCGGCCGCCGCGCGCACACCGTCGACGTTGTCCAGGATCCATTGCAGTTTGCCGCCGGAGAAGTAGGTCGCCGGCGGCAGGCCCGCCTTGTGCCGGATGACGTCGCCGCGACCGTCGCGGTCCAGTGCCGACGCGATCCGGTCGGTGCGGGTGTCCTGCCAGACGATCGCGTTGTAGTACGGCCGGCCGGTGCGCCGGTTCCACACCAGGGTGGTCTCGCGCTGGTTGGTGATCCCCAGCGCGGCGATGTCTTTCGATGACAGGTCGGTCGCGTTGAGCGCCGACATCAGCACCGAGGTGGTGCGCTCCCAGATCTCGATCGGGTTGTGCTCGACCCAGCCGGCTCGCGGCAGGAGTTGCTCGTGCTCGAGCTGGTGTCGACCCACCTCGCTGCCGTCATGCCCGAAGATGATGCAGCGAGTGCTGGTGGTGCCCTGGTCGATCGAAACGACGAACTCGGCCAACTGCTTCCCTTCCGCGCTCGACGTCCATCATGGACTAGGCCGGTGAGCGTGTGGTCTACAGACCGGCGATGGCGCTCAAGCCGGGGTCGGGATCGAGCACGGTACCGAGTGAATAGATCGGCGTGATCGCTCCGGCGACGTCGTCGAGGCCGACCTGGAAGGGCGCCGGAACGCTCAGCAGGACCTCGGAGCTGCCCGATCCCGGTGCACCGGTGAAGAAGTCGACGTCAAACGGCAGCCCATTGGCCAGCCCGGTCGCATAGTTGTCGATCGCGAAGTTGGCCGAGTTGATGCTGAACGTGTCCTGGTATCCGCCCACATCGAACGGCCCCAGAGAAATGACTCCCGCCGCCGGGTCGGGCATGCCGCCGAGGTCGATCAGCCCGATGTCCGAGTTGACGAAGTCGGCGGGATCGAGCACCGACGAAATCGGTGTGATCGTCCCGTCGACGTCGGTGAACCCGCCCTGGAACAGCAGGGGGACGGTCAGCAGCACTTCACTGTCGCCCGACCCGGATGGATCGACGTAGACGTCGAGGTCGTAGGGGTAGCCGTCGTAGGACCCGACCAGATAGTTGTCGAACGCCCCGGTCGCGGTGTTGTAGGCGAGAGTGTCGGTGTAGCCGTCGACCGTGACCGGCCCGATCGACGCCAGGTCACCGGAGTCGGCGTGCGCGATCGATCCGGTCAGCAGTGCGAGCGCCGGCGACGCGATCAGCGTCCCCACGGCGGCAGCGGCTATTCGGCGGTAGCTGCGACCCATCGTCGTCCCCGATTCCTTTACTGTGAGAAACCTAAGGCAGAGCTGAGATTGCTGCAAGTATCCTACGTAGGCGCCGAAAGCGCGCGCCGGACATCACTCGGACGGCAGGTATCGGCGGTTGGCCGTCATGACAGTTCACGTGGCTAACCTGTTGCGCGGCCGCGGGTAAAGCGGTTGCATCGGCGTGGTGGGCGAAGACGTCAGGCGGACCGCGTACGCGCGAGTGGACCGGCAGGAGTACCGGCGCAAGGTGCAACTGTGCCTCGACGTCTTCGAGACGATGCTCGCGCAGTCCAGTTTCGAGATCGACCATCCGCTCACCGGGATGGAAATCGAATGCAACCTGGTCGACGACGCCTACCAACCGGTGATGGCGAACTCTGAGGTGCTGATCGCCATTGCCGACCCGGCGTATCAAACCGAATTAGGCGCATACAACATCGAATTCAACGTTCCGCCCCGTCCGTTCGGAGGAGACAGCAATGCGCGGCTGGAAGACGAAGTGCGGGCGAGCCTGAATGCCGCCGAGGCCAAGGCCGGCGCCCGCGGCGCCCACATTGTGATGATCGGGATTCTGCCGACGCTGATGCCCGAACATCTCACCGGCGGATGGATGAGTGAGTCGTTGCGATACGCGGCGCTCAATGACTCGATCTTCAACGCCCGCGGTGAAGACCTGCAGATCAATATCGACGGGCCCGAGCCGCTCAGCATGAAGTCGACCTCGATTGCACCCGAATCTGCGTGCACCAGCATGCAATTACATGTTCAGGTGTCACCGGATGACTTCGCCGCCAACTGGAACGCCGCGCAGGTGCTGGCCGGGCCGCAGCTCGCGCTGGGCGCCAACTCGCCGTATTTGTTCGGCCACCAATTGTGGTCGGAGACCCGCATCGAACTGTTCACACAGTCCACCGACACGCGGCCCGACGAGCTGAAAACCCAAGGGGTGCGGCCACGAGTGTGGTTCGGCGAACGGTGGATCACGTCGATCTTCGACTTGTTCGAGGAGAACGTGCGCTACTTTCCCTCGCTGCTGCCGGAGGTGTCCGACGAAGACCCGGTGGCCGAACTCGAAGCCGGCCGCACTCCGCACCTGGCGGAGTTGCGGCTGCACAATGGGACGGTCTATCGGTGGAACCGGCCGGTGTATGACGTCGTGGCGGACCGGCCTCATCTGCGGGTGGAGAACCGGGTGTTGCCCGCCGGGCCCACCGTCATCGACATGCTGGCCAATGCGGCGTTCTACTACGGCATGCTGCGCGCGTTGGCCGAAGAGGACCGCCCGATCTGGACCAGAATGGACTTCGTGGCGGCGCAACGTAATTTCACCGAAGCTGCGCGACATGGAATGCGGGCGGAGCTGTTCTGGCCGGGTTTCGGCACGGCCAACGCAGCAGAGTTGGTGCTCACCGAACTGCTGCCGATGGCCTACGACGGGCTCGATCGTTGGGGTGTCGCGTGCGGTGTCCGTGATCGGCTGCTCGGGGTGATCGAGGGCCGGGCGCGCGCCCGCCGCAACGGTGCCAGCTGGCAAGTCTCCGCCGTGCGGGCATTGGGACAACGCGGTCTGGCCAGGCCCGCCGCGCTTGCTGAAATGTTGCGGCTGTACTGCGACCACATGCACAGCAACGAGCCCGTCCACACCTGGGAAGTTCCGGAGTAGCTTGGAAGACATGGCAAATGAGGTAATGGACTGGGACAACGCGTACCGCCAGGAGGCCGGCTTCGAAGGCCCGCCGCCCTGGAACATCGGCGAGCCGCAGCCGGAATTGGCCGCGCTGGCGGCAGCCGGGAAATTCCGCAGCGATGTGCTCGACGCCGGCTGCGGTTTCGCGGAGCTGTCCCTTGCCCTGGCCGCCGACGGCTACACCGTCCACGGAGTCGACCTCACGCCCACCGCCATTGCCGCCGCCACCAAAGCCGCCGAGGAGCGCGGGCTCGTCAACGCCACCTATGAGCAGGCCGACATCACCACGTTCAGCGGACACGACGGCCGCTTCAACACCATTGTCGACAGCACGCTGTTCCATTCGCTGCCGGTCGAGGGCCGCGACAAGTACCTGAAGGCCGTTCACCGGGCGGCCGCCGACGGCGCCGGCTACTTCGTGCTGGTATTCGCCAAGGGCGCCTTCCCCGCCGAATGGGAGCAGAAGCCGAACGAGGTCAACGAGGGCGAGTTACGCGACGCGGTCGGCAAGCACTGGCAGATCGACGAGATCCGCCCGGCGTACATTCACGCCAATACTCCACCGACGCCGCAGCATTCGGATGTCGCGATGCCCGAGCACGAGCGCGACGAGAAAGGCCGGATGAAACTGCCCGCCTATCTGCTCAGCGCGCACAAAGCCTGAGCGTCACCGCAGAGTCGTCGTTGCATCGGCCAGCGCCGCGGCGAAAACGGCCAGCTCGTCGTGGGTGGCGTCGAGGTGCGGCGAGATCCGCAGCACCGGAGCGGTCAACTCCAGCGGCGCGCGCGCGACCAGCACCGCCGTCGTCACGATCCGCCGTTCGGTGATCAACCATTCACGGATGCTGCGCGGATCGGCCCCATCGAGCGGGGCCAGCGTCGTGATCGCACTGGGCTCGTCGAGCGCCTCGACCACTCGCCAGCCCGGCACCTCGGCCAGCGCAGTCCTGGCGGCTCGACCGATCTCAGCCAGCCGCGCACACACCTCGGCCGGTCCGGTTGCCTCATGTTCGCCGACTGCTACCGAAAAACCAACTCGCGCAGCAACATTGGCTTCACCGAGTTCCAGCCGGTCGGCAACCGACAACGAACCCGCCCACTCCTCGGGCGGCAGTCGCGGCCGTAGCCGTCGCATCAACGACGCCTGCACGGCCAATGCGCCGACACCACGCGGTCCGGCCAGCCACTTGCGCGACGACGCGTAGAGCGCGTCGGCGCCCACCGCGCAGTCGACGTGGCCGAGTGCCTGAGCGGCGTCGACGATCAGTGGTATACCCAGGCCGCGGCACAGCTGCGCCACCTCGCGCAGCGGCTGCACCACGCCGCGATGGCTGCCGACCGCCGTCAGGTGGACCAGGTCCGGCGGGTCGGCGGCCAGGCTGATCGCCGCCTCGCGCAGCGCAACCCGCCCCTCGCCGTCCGTCGGCAGCGTCGTGCGCTCAAAGCCGTGCACGGCCATCAACGCCAAGTTCGGCCCGTACTCACCGGGCAGGCAGGCCAGCGTCCGGCCGCCGGCCGGCCAACTGGACAACAGCAGCTCCAGCGCATGCTGCGACCCGGTGGTGAAAACGACCTGCGCGTCGGGGAGGCCGGCCAGCGCGGCGAGCGCGGCGCGGCCGGCGTCGAGCACCGGGGCGGCCGCCTCCGCGGCGACGTACCCGCCGACCTCGGCTTCGTGTCGCGCATGGCGGTCGGCCGCGTCGAGGGCCGCAAAGCTCTGCCGCGAGCACGCGGCGCTGTCCAGGTGCAGCCCCGCGACCGGTGGCCGGGCAGACCGCCAGGTCTCGGCCAGCCGCGCGCTCACTTGACCGACAGCGACAACCCGAAATCTCCCGCGCCGTCAGTCCACCACCGGGTGAGCTGCAGGCCCGCCTGAGCGAGTTCATCAGCCACTCCGTCAGCCCGGAACTTGCAGGACACCTCGGTGAGAACCTGTTCGCCGGCCTCGAATGCGACGGTCACATTCAGCGCGGCTATACGTACTCGCTGAATGCGCTCGGATTGCAGCCACATTTCCATTCGCTCCTCGGCCGCATTCCAGGTGGCGACGTGGCGGAACGCGTCGACGTCGAAGTCGGCGTTGAGTTCCCGGTTGATCACCGCCAGCACGTTGCGGTTGAACTGGGCCGTCACACCAGCGGCGTCGTCGTAGGCGGCCACCAGCCGGCTGTCGTCCTTGACCAGGTCGGTGCCCAGCAGCAGGCTGTCGCCCGGTTGCAGCGAATCGGCCAGCCCGGCCAGGAATTCCGCGCGCGCGCCGGGTTCCAGGTTGCCAATCGTCGACCCGAGGAACGCGAACAGCCGTCGGCCGCCGCCCGGAATCTTGGCCAGGTGCTCCTCGAAATCGCCGCAGACAGCGGCGATTTCGATACCGGGATACTCGGCCTGGATTGCCTTCGAAGCGAGCGACAGCATGCCGGCGTCGACGTCGAACGGGACGAAGCGGCGAAGGACGCCGCCGTCACGCAGGGCGTCCAGCAGCAGCCGGGTCTTCTCCGACGTCCCGCTGCCCAACTCGACCAGCGTGTCGGCGCCGGCGACCGATGCGATCTCCGCAGCACGGGCACGCAGGATCTCCGCCTCGGCGCGAGTCGGATAGTACTCCGGCAGCCGGGTGATCCGGTCGAACAAGTCGCTGCCCACTGAGTCGTAGAACCACTTGGGCGGCAACGATTTCGGCGAGCACTGCAGTCCTGCGCGCACATCACGGCACAGCGCCTCGAAGGCCGAGTCGGCAGCCAGGTGGTTGGACAATGTCAACGTCATCAACTATCCCTTCGTTGGGTGCAGCGCGGTCATGGTCACCCGTTGAGCGGTGACCTCGACGAGGTGGCGATCGGGGACGTCCGCCCAGCCGGGCTGGTCGTCGTAGGGCTCACTGGCCAGCACCACGCCGTGGTCTAGACGCAGTATCGACAAGGTATCACCCCAGGTGGTGGCGATCAGGCGAGAACCGTTGGCCGCCAAGATGTTCAGCCGAGCGCCCGGGTCGGCCTCGCCCACCTGGGCGATCGTCTGCCCCAGCGCGTCGAGCCCGCGCTCGAATATCAGCGCGGCCAGAACCGCACTGTCGCAGATGGATTCGGCCGCGCCGCGGAGTGGCAGCACGTCGCGGTCGACGACCCCGTTGTGCGACAGTAGCCATTGCCCATCGGTGAACGGCGCCGTCGCGCTGGCTTCGATCGGCATCCCGACGGTGGCTGACCGCACCGCGGCAACCACGCAGTGACTGTGCAGCGCCGGTGCGACGGAATCGAACGACACATCTCCCCACAGCGGGGCGGCGCTGCGCCAGCGCCGCGGTGTTGCGCCGTCGAAAAAGCCCACGCCCCAACCGTCGGCGTTCATCAGCCCGTGCTTTTGCCGGCGCGGGGCATACGACTGCACCCGCAGGCCCTGTGGCGGGTCGAGCACCAGCGCGGCGATCGAGGTCTCGCCTCCGAGCCAGCCCAGGTGACGGCACATCAGGAGTGCCCCCCGGAATCTGCGTCGACCGACCACGCGAGCCGGACGCCGCAGAAGATCTGCCGACGGTACGGGTGATCCCAATTGCGAAAGCTGGGACGCATGATGCCCGGCTCCACGGCCCACGACCCGCCGCGCAAGACCCGGTAGTCACCGCCGAAGAACGGTTCCGAATACCGTTGGTAGATCATCGGCGTGAAGCCCGGCCAGGGCTGGAATGTCGAGCTGGTCCATTCCCAGACGTCGCCGAGCATCTGCTCCACTCCGTAGGCCGACGCGCCGCTGGGATATGCGCCGACCGGTGCCGGGCGCAGCGCATCTCCCCCGAGGTTGGCCAGCGTCGACGACGGCTCGTCGACTCCCCACGGATAGCGCCGGCGCGCCCCGCGCTGCGGGTCCCATGCGCACGCCTTCTCCCACTCGCACTCGGTGGGCAGCCGGGCGCCGGCCCACTCCGCGTAGGCCTCGGCCTCGAAATAGCTGACGTGCTGGACGGGTTCATCGACCCGGATCTCCTCGACGACGCCGAATCGGGTACGGCTCTGCCCGTCGGCGTCCCAGAACTGTGGCGCGGTCAGCCCGGCATCTTCGCGGTGCTGCCACCCACGCGCAGACCACCAGCGCGGTTGCGAGTAGCCACCGTCCTCAACGAACTGCCGCCACTCGCCGTTGGTGACCGGGACCCGGCCGATGCGGAACGTCGGCACGTCGACGACGTGCGCCGGCCGTTCGTTGTCCAGCGAAAACGGCTCGTCGACGCCGTCGACGCCGAGCACGAACGGACCACCGGGTATCTCGACCGATGTCCCGGCGAGCCCGGCTCGACCGGCCGGCAGCGGGCGGGCGGCCTGCAAGAGCGCCGGTCCGGGGCGCAAATTCAGCGCCTGCAGCATGGTCTCGTCGTGCTGGTTCTCGTGGCTGACCACCAGGCCGTACACGAAATTCTGGTCGGGCTCGTCCGGCAGCCTGTCGAGGGCATCGAGTGCCGCCGTTCGCACCGTTCGGCAGTAGCTGCGGGCCTGCGCCGGAGTCAACAACGGCAGGTCGACCCGGCTCGCCCGTGAGTGCACAAACGCGTCGTAAAGGCTGTCCACGGCGCCGGGCAAGATTCCCGGCCGGTCCGGGTTGCCACCACGCAGCAGCCACAACTCTTCCTGCTGTCCGATATGCGCCAGGTCCCACACCAGTGGGCTCATCAGCGGGTCGTACTGACGGCACAGCTCGGCGTCGTCGAAATCGACCAACCGCAAGGTTCTGGCGCGGGTCCGCTGCATGTCGCGGACCAGCCCTTCGCGTAAGGTCCCCGCGCGTGGCGTCACTGCTCCCCCAGCGCGAGGGTGCTCACGGTGGCCGCGATGCCGCTTTCGATCACCCGGTCGGCGAAGTCGTCGGCCGGGCACCGGGCCTGCGCTACTGCATCGGCTAGGCGCTGCATCCCGTCGGACAGAGCGGCGGGCGCGCGTTCGGCCGCGATGGCCACGCACCGGTTGGCGGCGCTGAAGATCCGCTTCTCGCCCAGTCCGATCCGGGCGGCGGTATCCCAGGCGGTCGCGACGGGCTCGACCACCTCGGCGGCGATATCGGCGGCGGCCGGGTCGTCGAGCAGGGTCACCATGGTGAACACCACCGCCGGCCAGACGTCGGCCGGCAAGCTGTCGAGGTAGCGGATCTCCAGCCACTGACGCGGCCGCACCGGCGGAAACAGCGTGGTCAGGTGATACGCCAGGTCTTGGTGCGTGGGACGGCGGCCGCCGAGCAGTTCGCGGCCGTCGGCCCAGTCGGCGAACGGCAGGTAGTGGGTGACCGGCACCGGTTCGGGACTGTGCACCAGCATCACCGGGGCCTTCAGCGCGTACCGCGCCCAGTCGGTGCCGGGGTCGTCGCCGCTGGCGGTCAGGATCGGCCCGCAGCGCGCCGCATCGAGCTGGCCCCAGACCCGCTGCCGGGTCGATTCCCAGCCGGAGAATTTGCCGCTGAGCATTGGGGAGTTGGCCGAGATCGCGACCAACACCGGCCCGAGTGCGTGGGCCAACCGGACTCGGTCGGCCCATCCGGCTTGCGGACCGGCATCTAGGTTCACCTGAATTGATGCGGTCGAGGTCATCATCGCTGCGCCCGCTTCACCGGTGTGGCTGGCCGTGAAGAACCGTTCCATCGCGCGATAGCGGGCTCCCGGATTGACCCGCTTGGCCGGCCGCAGCGGATCTGCGCCCAGCGGGACCAGGCCCAGGCCGGCGGTGTCGAAGGCCTTGTGTAGCACGGCCTGGTCGCTGGAGATCGCCTCGATCGCGGCCGACACACCCGGCGCCGGCGGGCCGGAGAGTTCCACCGCTCCACCGGGTTCGACGGTGACCACGCTCTCGCCCGGCATCGACGGCAAGGACGCGAGTACGTCGGCGATCTCATCCCAGGCCGGTCGGCGGTGCGGGTCGGCCGGGTCGTAACAGTGGGCCTCGATCTCCAGGCCGACCCGGCCCACCGGACCGTCGGCCAAGCAGGTCTGCGCGACGAACTGCGCCGCAGCCGAGGCACTGGCGAATCCGCCGTCGACCTGACACGCGTCGCCTTGCTGCGACGCGACGGCAAAAGCCATCATCCGGTCCCTTCGGCTCCTGTTGCGGACGGCCGCCCAACGATAGTCACATGCTTCATCTTCCAGATGGCACCGACATATTCCCGACGGCTCCGGCCGTTACTGCCCGAGCGTGTTCTCCATAGCGCCGGCCAGCACGTTTACCGCCGGACCGCCGTTGCCGGACTGACAGACTTTGGCTTGCAGCAGGACGTTTTCCCGCAGCCGGGTCTGGACGAAACATCGCCGGTCGGTGCCGGCCTCCTGCTTGCTCCACGCCGCGTCGGTGGGGCCCGCCGGCGGCCCCTCGAACGTCCACACCTGTGTTGTGCCGTTGTCGAGGTGCATGGGCGTGGTCTGCCCCGAACAGCCGACCGTACGGTCCACCACCCGATGAAAGGCCGCACCCGCCGCGGCGCCGGTCGCGAACACCCCGACCGCCTGCTTGACCAGGTGCGTCTGATCGGTCGGCGAGGTCTGCGTGCTGGCTCCATTGAACGACGCCAGGTCCGGATCGTTGTACACCTCCGGCAACCCGATATCGGCCCAGTTGTTGCACACCGGATTGTCGACGAAGTACGCCTGGAACGGCTGGGTGAACAGCGACTCGTCCCGCATCGGCCCGCCCACGATGTTGCCCACCGAACCCTTGCCCAAGACTGCGTAATTCACGACGCCGGGATCCGATGGCCGCGCCGATGCGGTCGGCATGCTCACGGTGAGCGAAACACAGGCCAGTGCCAGCCCCGCGGCGGCTTGCCTGGTCACGGTTGCCGTTACGGCGTGTAGGTGGGTGGCGGTGGCGGAGGCCCGTCGGGACCGCCGTGCCCGCCGTGGCCACCCGGCCCCATCCCCGGCCCCATCCCCGGCCCCCACGGACCGGAGCCCGGCGGGAAAGGTCCGCCCGGGAAGACGACATACGGCGGCGGACCGTCGGGGCCACCTGGTGCGTCCGGCGCGAACATCTGATGGTGGTGGCGACACTGCGGACCTTTCCCGGTGAGCTCGGCGCCCGCGAAAAAAACGACCGCCAACACGAAAACGGTGCCGGCCACGATCACCACCCACGCCGCGGCCTGATACAGCCGGGCGGGTTTTGCCGCCGGCGGGGGCCCGGCGGGATGGTCGGCTGTGGGCGGGGCCGCGGGCGGCTGGACCGGGGGTTCGGGTGCTTGGGTCATGAGTCGATCATGCCCAGCCAGGGTCCGCCCATCAACCAGCAACGTGGGGCGAGTCGGAGCCGTCAATTTCGAATGAGAGAGCCCGGCGCCGCTGGGGACGCCGGGCTCGGTGGAACTCCGCGGCTACGGCTGCGCCGGAGTCAACGACGGCGTGACCGATGGCGGCATCTGCGACGGCCCTGGACCGCCGAACCCGTGCCGGAATCCGGTGCCCTCGTCGTGGTGCTTGGGGCCCTCCTGCATCATCGGGTGGTGGCGCCCGCCGGGGTGGTGGCATTTGTGATGACCCAGGTGGGCGGCCTTGAAGCCGGCGAAGAAGATGCTCAAGACGATGAACACAATGCCTGCGACAATTCCAACCCACGCCGCGAATCGGTAGAGCCAGTACGGTTTGGCGGCCACTGTCGCGGGCTCAGTGGTCGGCGTTGTCGGGGTGTCGGGTGTTTCGGTCATACCGGAAATGATGCAAAGCCACGAATAGGCAC
>NZ_JBYCLD010000104.1:0-47401 GCF_057473725.1 Mycobacterium sp. TH-M11
GCACCCCGTGCAGCATGTTGACGATGTTGCGGAACGCGGTGTTCATCTGACCCATGGTGTCGTGCGAGGTCATCTGCGCGGTGCCGCTCCAGCCCGCGCCGGCGATGTTCTGCGAAGACGCCCACATCTTGCGGGCCTCGTCCTCGACGGTCTGGGCGTGGGACTCGAAACGTCCAGCCATCGCCCGCATCTCGTGCGGATCAGTCATAAAACGTGTAGGCATATCTCTCCCCTTATCTCACTGTCATGTCTTGGGTTAGTGGCATCTCATTGGTTAGCGCGCACGGCGGCAAAGGCATCCCCCCGGGTCTCATCCGCCAGCCGGCGTGCGAGTCTCAATTTTCACCGATGACGTCTTGGCGGCCTGAGTAGCCATGCCGCGCCCGTTGAGGGACCCCATGAGCGCCTGGGTGTACGGGCTGTTGGGCAACGCGGTGGCAATCTGCGGTGGTGCAACGCTGTTGGCCGGTAACACCGGTGCGGCGCGAACCATCTCCGGGGCAGACTGTGCCCAGCCATTGGGGATGGACATGCCGCCGAGGCGTCCCGCACCAGCCAGCTGGGCGGTGATTTGCGATCCGAAACCGCGCATCTGACCGGAAATGCTGCCCAGCAAAGCCTTCAGCTTGCCGTCGACGAGAGATTGGACGTCGGCGAGCATTGCCTGCTGGCTCGCTTGCAGCGCTTGGCTGGCGCTCATCGAGTTACCCAGGCTGATGAGCATTTTGGCGGGCATGCTGGCCAACATCGCCGCATAGTAGGAGCCCTGGACCGGAAGGATCGCGCCGTACGCGCTAGTGGCGGCATTGCCCAGGGCCAACCCGGTCGCCGTGCTGGTCGCCGAGGTAGCGGCGGCGGAGTGCGCAGTCGAACTGGCACCGCTGAGGTTGGTCGCGGCCGACGCGAGCGCGGACGACAGGCTGTTGGTTGTGGTGCCCGCGGTGGTGTTCCCGCTCAGCAGGCCCTGCAGCGCCGTGCTGAGATTGTTCAAGGTGGTGCTGATGGAATTCTGAATGTACTGCGCCGCCGACGCCAAGTCAGACGACAGCCCGCCGTCGCTGGACGCGGGCGCCGGGGTCTGCTGGGGCAGCACGACGGCCTGCTGCGAGGCGGTCGCGTAGCTGTCCATGGTCAGACCGTCCTGGAACCACATTTCCATGTAATGCGCCTCGGTCGCCATGATCGCCGGGGTGTTCTGGCCGAGGAAGTTGGTGGCCACCAACGCCGCCAGCAGCGCACGGTTGGCGGCGATCACCGCCGGAGGCACCGTCGCGGCGAACGCGCCCTCATAGGCCGCGGCGGCGAATTGGGCCTGAGCCGAGGTCTGCGCGGCTTGGCCCGCGGTGGTCGACAGCCACTCGACGTAGGGCGCCGTCGCCGCCGCCATCCGAGCCGACGTTGGCCCCAACCACGTCGCCCCGGTGAGCTGCGCGAGCACCGACTGATACGAGGCAGCGGTGGATTCGAGATCGGCAGCTAGCTCGTTCCACGCCGACGCGGCGGCCACCAGCGGCCCCGAGCCGGCGCCGCTGTACATCAAGCCGGAGTTGACCTCCGGCGGAAACATCATGAAGCTCATCGACCTGGGCCCCCCTTAGTCGGCAGCAGCTGCGTTGGCTGCCTCGGTCAGCGCGTAGGCACCCGCCCCAGAACGCAACGCGGCTACTACTTGTTCGTGGACCGCCGCCGCTTGGGCGGCAATCTGCTGATACGCGGCACCGTGCTTACCGAACTGCGCCGCCGTCATTGCCGAAACAATATCCGAAGCAGCGGGAGCCAGGCCGGTAGTCGGCGCGGCCGCTGCGGTGTTTCTGGCTGCCATCGCATCACCGAGGCCGGCCAGACTGGCAGAAGCACCGGACAGCTCTTCCGGTTGCGCAGTTACGAACGACACCGATCCTCCTTCAGGCAAGAGCCAGACTGGTCGCCCTCGGCCGATGAGCCAATGCGAATCACTCACCGCTAAGAACGTATGTTTGACCTCTGGCAGTTCGGTAATCTTAAATCACGGTAGCGCATACCGTGCTGAGAAATACCAAAGAGAGATTGCGCGGTCGACAATTTGTAAAGCCACCGCTACATGACGTTCTCGGCGATGGCGGGCGCGCACGAAAACGAGACCAGCCACGGCACCTGCTGGACCTTGGCCGTTGGCCGGCAGACGGCAAATCTTCGCGCGCGTGTCCGCAACGCCACGATCGACGCCGATCAGCGGTCCGGTCGCGATGAGCACTTGGCTCCGCTCTGCCTCAGCTAACCCTCGACACGATCCCATTCGCCGTAAACGTCTTGATCTCAGCGTAATTGGCCACAAGCTGTCGATTCGATCGGTCGCCGCGAACTGGAGCTGTGCGACGTGATCCGACAACGCCGGCGGCCGCCGCGGCGAATCCCGATCGCTCCTCGCCTCGATCAACGACATGGCCGACAACCAGCGCCGGGCGCCCGCGGCGTGCTGCGCCCGGGAAGTCGCGTCGGCCATTCAGCGGACGCCGATGATTTCGAACCGATCGCACCGTTATTGGCTTCGCCAAATAGGCTTCATAACCGGAATCTCGCACCGATCACAAAGCTGAGAGAAGACTTAAGCAGATCGGTTTTGCCGGCTTTCGCCAATGCCTTCGGCGCCGCGATCGAGCCGGCGTGCGGGGGCGTGCGTACTCCCGGGTTGACCTCCGACGGCCCGCGACGCCGCAGCAGGTAAGAAAGAGGCATGGTCGAACAGTCACCGTCGGACGAGGCCACCAAGCCGACGCCGGGCATCAGCCGTCGAACGCTACTGGCGACCGGCGCCACCACAACGCTCGTCGGAGCGGGACTGGGCGCCGGTGCCGTCGCGCTTGTCGGGTCCACCCGGTCTGGGCCCAGTCTGTGGCGTAGGCCCAGCCGCAGCGGAACCCAACCGGTGGGCGGCCTGCATCTGCAATTCGGCAGGGACGCCTCCAGCGAAGTCGTCGTGTCGTGGCACACCACTGAGCCGGTCAGCAACCCGCGCGTCATGGCGGGCACGTCGACCGGCGGTTTTGGCCGCACCGTGCCGGCCGAAACCCGTACCTATCGCGACGCCAAATCGCACACCGAAGTCCGGGTACACCACGCAAAACTCGACAATCTCACACCCGATACCGACTATGTGTACGCCGCGCTACACGACGGCACCGACCCGGAGCTGGGTACCGTGCGCACCGCGCCGTCGGGACGGAGTCCATTGCGCTTCACCAGCTTTGGCGATCAGGCCACCCCGACACTGGGCAGGCTGACAGCGAGCGGCTATCGCAGCGACAATCTGGGGTCGCCGGCAGCCGGGGACATCACCACCGCGATCGAGCGGGTCGGCCCGCTGTTCAACCTGGTCAACGGCGACCTGTGTTATGCCAACCTGTCCAACGATCGCATCCGCACCTGGTCGGACTGGTTCGACAACAACAGCCGCTCCGCCCGTTACCGGCCGTGGATGCCGGCCGCGGGCAACCACGAGAATGAAATCGGCAACGGCCCAATCGGTTACGCCGCTTATCAGACCTATTTTGACCTGCCCGACACCACATCGGACCCCGAATTGCGGGGCCTGTGGTACTCGTTCACGGCCGGCTCGGTGCGGATAATCAGCCTCAGCAACGACGACGTCTGCTACCAGGACGGCGGCAACAGCTACGTCCGCGGCTATTCCGGTGGCGCTCAAAAGCGTTGGCTGGAAAAAGAACTCGCCAACGCACGGGCCGACAAGCGGGTCGACTGGGTGATCGTGTGCATGCACCAGACCGCGGTGTCCACCGCCGATCACACCAACGGCGCCGACCTGGGCGTCCGTCAAGATTGGCTGCCCTTGTTCGACCGCTATCACGTCGATCTGGTGGTGTGCGGCCACGAGCATCATTACGAACGCTCCCACCCGATTCGCGGAGCGCAGGACACCGAGACCCGAACCCCGATCCCGGTGCAAGACCACGGCGACACGATCGACACGACGAGAGGTACCGTGCACCTGGTCATCGGCGGCGGCGGAACATCCGCGCCGTCGAACACCCTGTTCTTCCCGCAACCGAGATGCCGGGTGGTGACCGGTCTGGGCGACTCACGCGACGGGATCGGTCGCAGAACTCCGGTTTACGTGGTCGAGGAAGCGCCGTGGTCGGCGTTCCGGGACAGCCATAACCCCTGTGGTTTCGTCGTTTTCGATGTCGACCCGGGAAGGCCGGGCGACAACACCTCGATCAAGGCCACCCATTACGCGGTCAACGGCCCCTACGGGGCCATCAGCGTGGTCGAGCAGTTCACGCTCACTCGGCCTCGCGGCGACTGAACATTTCCCCACCGGCACACAGTTCACCAGCCTCGTCCCGCGCTAGCAGCGAAAGTACTTTGCCGACAACCGAATCAGTCGCCGTGTCGACCTGCTCGCCCGTCCGCAGATCTTTGATGCCGATCGTTCCCGCGTCGATGTCGCGGTCGCCGGCCACCAGCGCCAACCGGGCACCGGACCGATCGGCCGCGCGCATCGCCCCTTTGAGACCGCGGTCACCGTAGGCAAGGTCTACCCGCACACCCGCCGCACGCAGTTGGCCGGCCAGTTCCGCCAGTCGCAGCTTGGCCCGCCCGCCCAACGGCGCGCCGAACACGTCGCAACGCGAGGTGGGTCCGATGTCTTTTCCTTCGGCGCTCAGCGCCAACAGCGCCCGGTCGACGCCGAGGCCGAACCCGATGCCGGACAGGTCGGCTCCGCCGAGTTGGCGCATCAGCCCGTCGTAGCGACCACCTCCGCCGATGCCGGACTGGGCGCCCAGTCCGTCGTGCACGAACTCGAAGGTGGTCTTGGTGTAGTAGTCGAGCCCGCGCACCATCCGCGGGTTGATCACGTAGGGCACGCCCAGGCCCTCGAGGTGCGCCAGCACGGTCTCGAAGTGCTGCTTGGCCTCATCGGACAGGTGGTCGAGCAGCACCGGGGCATCGGCCGTCATCGCCTTGACCTCGGGACGTTTGTCGTCGAGCACCCGCAGCGGATTGATCTCGGCCCGCTTACGGGTTTCGTCATCGAGGTCGAGGTGAGACAGGAAGTCCTGCAGCAACTGCCGATACTGCGGGCGGCAGGTGTCGTCGCCCAGTGAGGTGATCTCGAGGCGGAACCCGTCGAGGCCCAGCGAGCGGAATCCCGCGTCGGCGACGGCGATCACCTCGGCGTCCAGGGCGGGGTCGTCGACGCCGATGGCCTCCACACCGACCTGCTGCAACTGCCGGTAACGGCCCGCCTGCGGACGCTCGTAGCGGAAAAACGGGCCCGCATAACACAGCTTGACCGGCAGCGCCCCGCGGTCCAGGCCATGCTCGATCACCGCGCGCACCACCCCGGCGGTGCCTTCCGGCCGCAACGTCACCGAGCGGTCCCCCCGGTCGGCGAAGGTGTACATCTCCTTGGACACCACATCGGTGGACTCCCCCACCCCGCGGGCGAACAACGCGGTGTCCTCGAAGATCGGCAACTCGATGTCGCTGTAGCCGGCCAGCCGCGCCGCGCCCAGCAGCGCCGAACGGACCGCGACGAACCGAGCCGACTCCGGCGGGACGTAGTCCGGCACACCCTTTGGCGCAGAAAACTCGGTCACCGGCTCAGCCCCTCGATGTAGGGATTGAACCGCCGCTCGTCACCGATGGTGGTGGAGTTGCCGTGCCCGGGATACACCACGGTCTTGTCGTCGAGCACCAGGAGTTTGTCGACGATCGACCGCAGCAAATCGCGGCCGCTGCCGCCGAACAAGTCGGTGCGACCCACTGATCGCTGGAACAGGGTGTCGCCGGTGAACGCCAGATCCTTGTCTCCGCCGACCCGGAACACCACCGATCCACGAGTGTGACCGGGCGTGTGGTCGACGGTGACGCTGATACCGGCCAGGTCGATCTTGTCACCGTCGCGGTCCAGTTCGATGACCTGCTTGGGCTCCCGAAAGATGGCAGCGAGAAGCAGTTGGCCGATCTTCGGCCCGAGATCCTTGATCGGATCGGTCAGCATGAAGCGGTCTTCGGGATGGATGTAGGTGGGGCAGCCGAAGGTGTCGGACACCTTCTGCGCCGACCAGATGTGGTCGATGTGGCCGTGGGTGAGCAGCACCGCCGCCGGCGTCAGCCGATTCTTGTCCAGAATGCGACGCAGCTGGCCCATCGCGCGCTGGCCCGGGTCGATGACGATGGCGTCGGCTCCAGGGTGCGGCGCGAGCACGTAGCAGTTGCACTGCAGCAACCCGGCCGGGAATCCGGTGATGAACACGTCTCCCAGTTTCCCATCCAGGTGATCGGCGACGGGTCGCGCCACCCTCATCGAGGATGAACTGGCACACTCGACGAAACCCAGCCAGCGATCATGGAAGGAGCGGCGGTGCCGAGCAACGAACAGCGACGAGCCTCAGCCAAGCGCAAATTGGAGCGGCAACTCGAACGCCGCGCCGAGCAGGCCCGTCGTCGTCGGACCCTGGCCATCGTCGGAGGATCGATCGCGGCGGTAGTCGCGGTGGTGGCGATCGTGGCGATCGTCGTGTTCACCCGTCACGACGACAAGAAGGCGTCGGCCGGCTCCGGCGCCTCTTCCAGCTCGGCCACCTCGACCAGCTCCGCTCCCAGCCCAACGGGCGCGCCGTTGCCGGCTTTCACGCCGAACGCCGACCTTGGCGCCAACTGCCAGTACCCGCGCTCGCCCAGGCAGCCGGCCAATCCGGCCAAACCACCCCGGACGGGCAAGGTGCCCACCGATCCGGCGCAGGTCAGCGTCAGCATGGTCACCAACCAGGGACCTATCGGACTGCTGCTCGCCAACAACGAATCACCCTGCACCGTCAACAGTTTCGCGAGTCTGGCGCAGCAGAAATTCTTCGACGGCACCAAATGTCACCGGCTGACCTCGTCGATTCTGCAGTGCGGTGACCCGAGCGCCGACGGCACCGGTGGACCGGGCTACGAGTTCGCTGACGAATATCCGGTCGATGAGTACAAGCCGGGCGACCCGGCCGCCCAGGAGCCGGTGATCTACCCGCGGGGCACGCTGGCGATGGCCAACAGCGGACCGAACACCAACGGAAGCCAATTCTTCCTGGTGTACAAGGACACACCGTTGCCGCCCGCCTACACGATTTTCGGCAAGATCCAGCAGGACGGCCTGGCCACCCTGGACAAGATCGCCAAGGGCGGCATCGCCGGCGGCGTCGAGGACGGACCGCCGGCCAGCGAGGTCACCATCAAGTCGGTGCAACTGGACTGATGACGATGAAACTGCCCCGCACCACCGCTGTTTTCGGTATCGCCGCCGTCGCCGTGACGCTGACGGCGTGCACCCACCACAACGCCGGCAAGACAGCCGCCACCACGTCGAGCAGCGCCGCGTCGGTAGCACCGTCCACGTTGCCGCCGGCCGCGCCGATTACCGGCCCGAAGTTACCGCCGTTCTTCCCCGGGCCCGCCGTGGGAGCCAACTGCCAATACCCGCGGACCGCCGGACCGCCCGGCAAGCAGGCCGCCCCGCCACCCAACGGCAAGGTCCCCACCGATCCCGCCCAGATCGGGCTGACCATCGTCACCGATCGCGGCCGGATCGGCTTAGAGCTGGCCAACAACGAATCACCCTGCACGGTAAGCAGTTTCGTGAGCCTCGCGCAGCAGGCCTATTTCGACAACACCGAATGCCACCGGCTGACCACGGCCCGCGCGCTGTCGGTGCTGCAGTGCGGCGATCCCAAGGGCGACGGCACCGGCGGCCCAGGCTATGAGTTCGCCAACGAATACCCGACCATTCAGTACCCACCCGGCGAACCGGCGCTCCAGATACCCGTCGTATACCCCAGGGGCACACTGGCTATGGCAAACGCGGGACCCGGCACCAACGGCAGCCAGTTCTTCATGGTGTACCGCGACTCGCTGCTGCCGCCCACGTACACGATTTTCGGCACGGTCAGCCAGTCCGGACTGGCGGTGATAGACAAGATCGCCGCAGGTGGTGTCGCCGGCGGCGGCGACGACGGCAAGCCCGCCAAGGAGGTCACCATCACCTCAGCGCGTCGGGACTGACCTGTCCAGCATGGCGTGCGCCGCGCGGCGACGAAGCCCAGTCGCCCGGCGACCGTCACCGTCACGCCGCTGACGTCACCCGGTAAACGTCGTAGACGCCTTCGACATTGCGGACCACGTCGAGCAGATGGCCCAGGTGTTTGGGGTCGCCCATCTCAAAAGTGAAGCGGCTGATGGCTACTCGGTCACCCGCTGAAGTGGTGACCGAGGCCGACAAGATGTTCACCCGTTCGTCGGCCAGCACACGGGTCACATCCGAGAGCAGGCGGTGCCGGTCGAGCGCTTCGACTTGAATCGCCACCAGGAACACCGACGACGGTGACGGGGCCCAGTGCACCTCGATGATGCGCTCGGACTGATCCTGCAACGACCTCGCATTGGTGCAGTCGGTACGGTGCACGCTGACTCCCCCACCGCGGGTGACGAAGCCGAGGATCTCATCGCCCGGCACCGGCGTGCAGCACTTGGCCAACTTGGTCAGCACACCCGGCGCGCCCGGCACCGCGACCCCGACGTCGTCGCTGCGCGGGCGGCGCGGAATCGCGGTGAGAGTGGAGCGTTCGGCGAGATCCTCCTCCGCCTGGTCGATCCCGCCGAGTTCGACGAGCAACCGTTGCACGACATGCTTGGCCGAGATGTGGCCTTCCCCCACCGCGGTGTAGAGCGCCGACACGTCGGCGTAGTGCAATTCGTTGGCCACGGCGGCCATCGATCCGCCATTGACCAAGCGCTGCAACGGAAGACCGCCGCGGCGCACTTCACGGTTGATTGCGTCCTTGCCGGTCTCGAGCGCCTCTTCGCGACGCTCCTTGGCAAACCACTGCCGGATCTTGGCTTTGGCCCGCGGCGAGACGACGAACTGCTGCCAGTCACGAGACGGTCCGGCGTTCACCGCTTTCGAGGTGAAAACCTCGACCACTTCCCCGTTTTCGAGCTTACGTTCCAGCGCCACCAGTCTGCCGTTGACACGGGCGCCGATACAGCGGTGGCCCACCTCGGTGTGCACCGCGTAGGCGAAGTCGACCGGGGTGGACCCGGTGGGCAACGTGATCACGTCGCCCTTGGGCGTGAACACGAAAATTTCTTGCACCGCAAGGTCGTAACGCAGCGATTCGAGGAACTCACCAGGATCGGCGGCCTCCCGCTGCCAGTCGAGCAACTGACGCATCCAGGCCATGTCGTCGAGCTCGGCGGCGGCGTGTGAATGCGGTACGCCGTTGCGGCCCTTGGTTTCCTTGTAACGCCAGTGCGCGGCGATGCCGTACTCCGCGGTGCGGTGCATGTCGCGGGTGCGGATCTGCACCTCCAGCGGCTTTCCCTCGGGACCGACGACGGTGGTGTGCAGCGACTGGTACACCCCGTAGCGCGGTTGGGCGATGTAGTCCTTGAACCGACCCGCCATCGGTTGCCACAGCGAATGCACCACGCCCACAGCGGCATAGCAGTCCCGGATCTCCTCGCAAAGGATCCGGATGCCGACGAGGTCGTGGATATCGTCGAAGTCGCGGCCCTTGACGATCATCTTCTGGTAGATCGACCAGTAATGCTTGGGGCGTCCCTCGACCACCGCGTTGATCTTCGACCTGTTGAGCGTGGCGATGATCTCGGCCCGGACCTTGGCCAGGTAGGTGTCACGCGACGGCGCCCGGCCGGCCACCAATCGCACGATCTCCTCATACTTCTTGGGATGCAGGATGGCGAAAGACAGATCCTCCAACTCCCACTTGACCGTGGCCATACCCAACCGATGTGCCAGCGGGGCAATGACTTCCAGTGTTTCGCGGGCCTTGCGGGCCTGCTTTTCCTGGGGCAGGAAGCGCATGGTTCGCATGTTGTGCAGCCGGTCGGCCACCTTGATCACCAGCACCCTGGGATCGCGGGCCATCGCGGTGATCATCTTGCGGATCGTCTCGCCCTCGGCGGCGCTGCCGAGCACCACGCGGTCCAGCTTGGTCACCCCGTCAACGAGGTGACCGACCTCGTCGCCGAAGTCCGCGGACAGTTCCTCCAGGCTGTACCCGGTGTCTTCGACGGTGTCGTGTAGCAGTGCCGCCACCAGCGTCGTGGTGTCCATCCCCAGCTCGGCGAGGATGTTGGCCACCGCCAGCGGGTGGGTGATGTACGGGTCGCCCGAATGCCGCAGCTGGCTGGCGTGCCGATGCTCGGCCACCTCGTAGGCCCGCTGCAACAGCGACAGGTCGGCCTTGGGGTAAACCTCCCGATGCACCGCGACCAGCGGTTCGAGCACGGGGCTGATCGTGCTGCGCTGCGCGGTCATTCGGCGCGCCAGCCGGGCGCGAACCCGGCGCGACGCGCTGGAGGGTGCTTTGAGGCCGATCCCGGGCTCGCTCGCCGCAGGCGAGAAGTCGGCAAGCTGCAGCGGCTCGGTGGGCGGCTGGATCGCCGTACCCTTGTCGTCCGCCACGTCAGTCACCTCCGAAGCTTCAAGGATATCGTCCGTCGCGCGGTGCGCTAGAGAACCGCGACGCTGTGGACCGCCAGCGGCGCGACGCGCGCACGCCCGCCCAGCCCGGCCAGTTCGATGACCACCGCCGCAATGCGGACCTGCGCACCCGCTCTCTCGAGCAGCCGGTGCGCCGCCGCGAGTGTCCCGCCTGTGGCCAGCACGTCGTCCACGACCATAACGCTGCGACCGCTCAGTGCGATCCCGTCGACGGGTAACTCCAGGCTCGCCGTGCCGTACTCGAGCTGGTAATCCTCGGTGCGCACCGGCGGTGGCAGCTTGCCGCCCTTTCGGATGGCCAGCACACCGGTCCCCAGCCGGGCCGCCACCGCCCCACCGAGCAGAAATCCGCGCGCGTCGATACCGGCGATCAGATCGGCGCCGGACGCGACGTCGGCCAGCTCGTCGGTGATCGCAGTCAGCCCACGCGGGTCGGCGAACACCGGGGTCAGATCCTTGAACGCAATGCCCGGCGATGGGAAATCGGCGACCTGCCGGGTCAGCGCAACGACCAACTCGGCCGCCGTCACCGCATCAGCACCCATCGGTCCATGTTCCAACCTGCGCCCCACCGGCTGGGGTTGGTGCCGACGGCGTACATCTTCTTCGACGCCAGCAGGGTCCGCTGCTGGCGGTACAGCGGCAGCGTCGGCATGCCCGCCCACAGCACCGGAGCACTCTCGGCCAGCAGCCGGACCAGGTCGGCGGGGTCGGCCGACACCGCGAGCGAGCTGATGATGCCATCGATCTGGCCGTTGGTGTAGCCGGACAGGTTGTTGCCGTTGCCGGTGTGCAGGTCGTAGGCGTCCATGGCCGATGAGCCGGTGGAGCCACTGCCGGTGGCGCCGCCGGTACTGGCCAACAGCACGTCGATCATGCCGTCCTTGAGTGCCTGCGGGCCGACCGAGTCCGACGTGACGTCGGAGACCGTGATACCGGCCGGGCCGCAGGCCTTCGCGATCGCGCCGACGATCGCGGCCAGGCGCGCGTTGGGCCCGCGGTAGCCGATCCGCACCGGCAGTGGCTTGTTCTTCAGCTCGGCGCGCGCCGCCACCGGGTCCGCTTTGATGAATCGCGCTGCCTCGGGGATGTTCTCGGCCTGGCCGATGGCGTCGTCGGAGGCGGTGTGCAGGCGTGCGTTGGAGATCGGCGTCTGCGCGTCGCGGGCAATCACATCACGCGGAGTGCACAACGCGACGGCGCGACGGGCCGCGATGTCGGCCATCGGTCCGCCCGGCGCGAAGATGAGCTGCTCGATACCGTCGGACGCCGCGTCGGTGCGGCGGTAGGTGTCCGGCGTGGCCAGAGCTCCCGACGAACCGGTCGCCACGTCGACCACGTCGGCCCTCTTGTCGTTGACCCGGTCCTGGATGTCGGCTTTCTGCGGCCACACCGTAACCCGCTTGGTCATCGGCTTGGCGCCCCACCACTTCTCGTTGGCAACGAGAACCACTGCGCCACCGTCTAATACGGACTCGATCCGGTACGGCCCGGAGGACGGGAAGTGCTTGGCGATGACGCTGGACGACGCGCCCGGCCGCAGGCTCCAGGTGGTGTTCCACGTTTGCGCGATGCGTGCGATGTTCGGTGCGTTGTTACCCAGCAGCGACGCCGTGACGTCGACACCGAGTTCTTCGGCGATCACATGCGACGGCAGGATCGTGGTGGCGGTGAACAATTGGTTGTAGTCGACGATGTTGCGATCAGGCGCAAACGACACCCGGGCTTTCTTCTGCCCGGGTTGGCATTCGATCGACGCGACGTCGACGTAACCCGCCTGGCTGGCGGCGTCGAACCCCGGGAAACGGCCGGACTGAGCGGCCCACGCCAACACCAAGTCGTCGCAGGTGATCGGCTTGCCATCGGAATACACGGCATTGTCGGCGATCTGGTAGTCCAGGACCAGCGGTGATCCACCGACCATCGAGATCGAGCCGAAGTCGTGGTCGGCGACGACTTGACCGTCGGGGCCGTGGTAGCCGAATCCGGTCAGCGTGCGGGCGAATGCCTGCGCACCGGCGGAGGCCGCGCCGCCGACGGTGTTGGTGTTGTAGGAATCCAACGCGCCGTCGACGACGTAGTCGACGTTTCCTGCCACACTGCCCGAGCATCCCGTCAGCGCGCCCGGCGCAGCCGCCGCAAGGGTGACCGTCAGACAACCGGCGGCCACACGCCGACGCCAGGCCATCATCTGCGCTAGCGGTTGTTCTGTTTGCCGGTCGGACGCGCATGGCGGCCGGATGCACCACGGACCGGCCGGGCTCCCGGAGCCGGCTTGCCGGGCGGCGGCTTAGCGGTGTCGGCGGAGCGTGCAGGAGCCGGCTTGGCGTCCGACTCGGTGCCCTCCTGGGACCGCGTCTGCTTGGTGGCAACCTTGCCGGCGTCCGGTCCGCGCCGCCGGAGGACCCGACGGGTGTGGGTCTGCACCAGTTCGGTGCGCTCACGCAGCGTGACCAGCAGCGGAGTGGCGAAGAAGATCGACGAGTAGGTGCCGACGATGATGCCGATCAACTGCACCAGAGCCAGGTCTTTGAGGGTGCCCACGCCCAGCAGCCACACCGCCACCACCATCAGGGCCAGCACTGGCAGCGTCGACATCAGGCTGGTGTTGATCGATCGCATGAACGTCTGGTTGACCGCGAGGTTGGCTTCCTCGGCGAATGTCCGCCGGGTGGTGTGCTGAAAGCCGTGGGTGTTTTCTTCGACCTTGTCGAACACAATCACGGTGTCGTACAGCGAAAAACCCAGAATCGTCAGCAACCCGATGACGGTGGCCGGGGTGACTTCAAAGCCCACCAGCGAATAGATCCCTGCGGTGACGGTCAGATCGAAGACCATGGTGGTCAGCGCCGAAATCGCCATGAAACGCTCGTAGCGGACGGTGATGTACAGCCCGACCAGCACCAGGAAGACCACCAAGGCGATGACCGCCTTCGTGGTGATCTGCCCGCCCCATGTCGAGGACACCGCCGAATCGGAAATGGCCTTCTTGCTGGGCTGACCGTCGGCGCCCTTGGGTGCGTATTTGTCGAACAGCGCGTCGCGCAGCTTATCGGTCTTGTCGTTGGACAGCGTCTCCGAGCGAATCTGCACGGTCGCCGACGATCCGCTGCCGACGATCACAACCGCCTCCGGGTCGTGGCCCAGCGTCTGCCTAAAGACGTCCTCGACCTGGCTGACGCTGGCATGCGCCTTGTCACCGACGACGGGCATCGACATCGTCGTGCCGCCCTTGAAGTCGATGCCGAAGGTGAACCCCCGAACCAGGATGCTGACCACCGCGATCGCGACGATCACCCCGCTGACCGAATACCACAGCCGACGTCGTCCGATGACTTCGAAGGCGCCGGTTCCGCTGTAGAGCCGGACGAAGAAGTTGTGGTGTGGCACCGTCGCGGAGTCGTCGCCGCTCGGGCGCACCACTCGTGCGGTGTCCTTGCTGATCTCGACGGCAGTCGTGTCCTCGGCGCCGGCCGTGTCCGCGTTTGAGCCCATCCCGCTACCCCCGTCCCGTCGCGTACGCTCCGGCGCTCGCGGCGCTCCGTTCGCGCGCGACCTGCTGGACCGCTCCCAGGCCGTTGTATGCCGGCTTCGCCAGCCGCTTCGACTTGCCCGCCAGGTAGACCAGCGGCCACGTCACCAGGAACACCACCACAGTGTCGAGGGCCGTGGTGAGGCCCAACGTGAACGCGAACCCCTTGACCTGACCGATCGCCAAGACGTAGAGCACGGCGGCGGCCAGGAAGGTGACCGCGTTGCCCGACAGGATCGTCCGGCGGGCCCGCGCCCAACCCCGGGGAATCGCCGACCGGAACCGTTTGCCGTCGCGGATCTCGTCCTTGATGCGCTCGAAGAAGACCACGAAAGAGTCGGCCGTGGTCCCGATGCCGATGATCAGACCCGCGATCCCGGCCAGGTCCAGTGTGTAGTTGATGTATCGGCCGAGCAGCACAAGGATTGCGAAAACCATTGCGCCAGAGGCGGCCAACGACAATGCCGTCAGCACGCCCAATACTCGGTAGTACAGCAGCGAGTACAGCAGGACCAGAATCAGTCCGATCCCGCCGGCGATCAAGCCTGCCCTTAGCGACGTCAATCCCAGTGTCGCGGAGACAGTTTGGGCTTCCGACGACTCAAAAGACAGCGGCAGCGAGCCGTACTTGAGCACGTTGGCCAGCTCACGCGCCGAGCTCGCGGTGAAGGGCGGGTCGCCACCGGTGATCTGGGTGCGGCCACCGGGGATCGCTTCGCGAATCTGCGGCGCGCTGACCACCTGCGAGTCCAGCGTGAACGCGGTCTGCGTGCCGATGTGCGAGGCGGTGAAGTCCGCCCAGGTGTTGGCCGCCCCGCTCCTGAACTGCACGTCGACGACGTAACCGCCGCTGTGCGGGTCCATGCCCGAACTGGCGTTCTCGATCTGGTCGCCGCTGATGATGGACGGTGCCAAAAGGTAAGCCTGCTTGTGCTGGATGTCGCAGGTCACCAGCGGCAGAGCGGGATCGTCGTTGCCGGCCAGGATGTCTTTCTGGAAGCAGCGGGTGGCCTCATATTGGAGCGCCAGGAACTGCACGCCCTTGTTGGTGCTCTGTCGCCACTCGCGCTCTTTGGCGATGCGCTCGGCAAGGTCTTTACGCGGATCCGGCGGCCCCGGCTGAATCGGGGGTAGCTCCGGCGGTGCGGGCTGCTCAGCCGCCGGCGAAGCGGGTGCCGGCGGCGGCGGGGATGGCTTGGTCGGCGCATCCTGCGGGTAGGGCCGCGGCTGCGGCGGGACAGCCGGGCCACCGGGCGGCAGCGGCTGCCCACCGGGCGCCGGCGCCGCGGGCAGCAGGTCAGGTGCAGGGGCGCCCGGCTGACCGTCGGGCGCGGGGGTGCCGGGTCGGGCCTCCCGGCCACCCGGCACGGGTGACTGCGGACCGCCCTGCATGCCGGCGCTGTCGACGGGCAGGGCGTTGATCACGGGGCGGATGTAGAGCCGGGCGGTCTGGCCGAGGTTGCGCGCCTCGTTCCCGTCGGTACCCGGGACCGTGATGACCAGGTTGTCGCCATCGACGATGACCTCAGAACCGGATACGCCCAGGCCGTTGACCCGGGCACTGATAATCGCCTGCGCCTGCGACAACGCCTCCCGGGTCGGCCGCGATCCATCCGGTGTGCGCGCGGTCAACGTGACTCGGGTGCCACCCTGCAGGTCGATGCCGAGCTTCGGGTCGGCCCGCTTGTTGCCGGTGAGGAACACCAGCAGGTAGACACCGATCAACAGGACCAGGAATACCGCCAGATAGCGGCCAGGATGCACCGGCGCCGATGGCGATGCCACGTGTTGAGTCTCCTCCGCTCATGCGCGATGCGCTTTTGTGCAGGCCGTCACCGACCCGTTCGCCTCTCGCGCCCCGCTCGGTTCGACTGCACCGAAAAGGGTACGGGGCGGGCCTGCGACCTCAGTCGTTGGGCAGTCGGCCCGCGTCGTCGGCCGGCTCGCCGGTTGCGGTGTCGAGAACCTCGGGCTCGACGCGGCTGGCCACCGCCAGCTTCGCCCAGGTGGTGACGACGCCCGGGGACACCTCGAGGTCCACGACATCGTCGGTGATGCGCATGATGGTTCCGTGCAGGCCGGACGTGGTCTGGACCCGGTCGCCGATCCTCAGCGACTCATGCAGGTCGATGGTGGCTTGCATCGCGCGCTTCTGACGACGCGACGCGAAAAACATGAACGCCCCCAAGACGATCAGCATCGGCAGGAATACAACCGTTTGGTTCATGAAGGCAGAGATCTTTCGTCGAGGTCGTTGGACGGTCACCAGTGTGCCATCAGGCCGGCGCCACGCCGGACCATTGGGTGATGGAACTGGTCGACGCGTTGCGCAGCGCCGGAGCAGGGGCTTGGGCGACGTCATCGCCAGGATCGCGATTCCCGACGCGGCCGCGGTGAAAGCCATTCTGGTGGCGGCGGACCCGTTGGCGTTGGCCGCTGTGATCGCTCGCGGCTACCCGGTGCGCCAGCCTCGCCGACTGCGCCGCGAGCCCGTGAGCTCGTTTGTTACGGTCGATCCGATCGACGGCGCAGCCTTCGAGGTTTTAGGCCGAGCCGGAACGTGGCACGAGATTTCACACGGCTAACGAGGAGGTCCGGGATGAGAACAAACTTGATCGGCCGATTGGCAGGCACCGTGGTGCTCGCGGGGGCTGCAGTCGCGTTCGCGACGCCGGCCACGAGCTGGGCTGACCCGCCCGGGAACTGCGATTCCGGCCAGTACTGGGACGCATACAGCAACATCTGCCGCCCCCTCGGCCAGGGCCCGGCTCTCAACTGTGAACCGGGCCAATGGTGGGACCCCAATGGCAATGTCTGCCGCCAGCTGGGGCATACCGCCGCCGGCTGATTTCGGCGTGGCGGACCCGCCGCCGACAGTGCGCCCCGTCCCATGTTGAGCCTCGCGGGCCGGGTCCTCGCCGGGCTAGGCTTTCGATGTGACCGCTATCGAACAAAGCCGCCACCTCGTCACCGAAATCCCTGGTCCGGCATCGCTAGAGCTGACTAGACGCCGCGCTGCGGCGGTCTCGGCCGGGGTGGGCACGACCATGCCGGTGTTCGCCGCTCGGGCGGCGGGGGGAATCGTCGAAGACGTCGACGGCAACCGCCTGATCGACCTGGGATCGGGTATCGCGGTCACCACCATCGGCAGCTCCGCGCCGCGAGTGGTCCAGGCAGTGTCCGCGCAGGCCGCGGATTTCACCCACACCTGCTTCATGGTGACGCCGTACGAGGAGTACGTGGCCGTCGCCGAACAACTGAATCGGCTGGTCCCCGGTCCGGGCGAAAAGCGTTCGGTGCTGTTCAATTCCGGTGCCGAAGCCGTCGAGAACGCCGTCAAAATCGCCCGCTCGTACACCAAAAAGTCCGCCGTGGTGGCCTTCGACCACGCATACCACGGCCGCACCAACATGACGATGGCGCTGACCGCAAAGTCCATGCCGTACAAAAGCGGGTTCGGCCCGTTCGCGCCGGAGATCTACCGCGCGCCGATGTCCTATCCCTACCGCGACGGGCTGATCGACAAGGACATGGCCACCGACGGCGGGCTCGCCGCCCGTCGCGCCATCGACATCATTGCCAAGCAGGTCGGCGCGGACAATCTGGCCGCGATCATCGTCGAGCCCATCCAGGGTGAAGGCGGTTTCATCGTCCCCGCCGAGGGATTCCTGCCGGCTCTGCTGCGCTGGTGCCGGGACAACAACGTGGTGTTCATCGCCGACGAGGTGCAGAGCGGGATCGCCCGGACCGGGGCCATGTTCGCCTGCGAACACGAAGGCGTCCAACCCGATCTGGTCTGTATAGCCAAGGGCATCGCCGACGGGTTGCCGCTGTCCGCGGTGACCGGTCGCGCCGAAATCATGGATGCTCCGCACACCAGCGGCCTGGGTGGCACCTACGGCGGCAACCCGTTGGCCTGCGCGGCCGCGCTGGCCACCCTCGACACCATCGAAGCCGACGGCCTGCTCGAACGAGCTCTCCAGATCGAGCGGCTGATGAAAGACCGTCTGCACGCGCTGCAGGCCGCCGATGATCGCATCGGCGACGTCCGAGGTCGTGGCGCCATGATCGCCGTCGAGTTCGTCAACCCCGACAACGCCGAGCCCGACGCCACGCTGACCAGTGCACTAGCCGCCGCAGCCCATGCGGCGGGCGTCATCGTGCTGACGGCGGGCACCTTTGGCAATGTCGTCCGATTTTTGCCGCCGCTGACGATCAGTGATGAGTTGCTCAGTGAAGGCCTTGACGTGTTGGCCGGTCTGCTCGCCGGGCTCTAAGTGCTCTTGCTCGTAAGTTCGAGGGGTCGTGTTCAGGCTGCGCAGGGTTGGATTGGGCGGGGTTGGACTGGGTTGTGCTCGCGTTGATGGTCAGCAGTTCGTGGAGGTCGATGGTGGTGAATTTCCCTGTGATTGGCCGTGCGGTCTGGTTGAGCCAGGACGCGGGCAACGGGGTGAGCGCCGAGATCGACGTTTTGGCGGCAAAGTTCGAGCAGCAGGCCGCCAAAACGTCGATCTCGACGCGGCGAAGGCAACTCCCGGCCCCCGGCGAACTTACGAGCCAGCCACTAAGCCGGCGGCTCTCCCGGCGACGTCGCGCCGAACACCACGCGACGACGGTCATCGGCCTAGGCCCGCAGCGCAGCGCAAGGCATGTCCGGCCATGAGTCGCACCGCGTCGACGCCCGGTCGCCCCGGAATATAGTTACCTTTGCTAACGTAGTACTCATTAGGTGCAGCGCCGCACCGATAGGATTCCCAAATTCGCAAGTTGTGAGGTTCTGCTATGTCGATCGAGACCCAGGAAGACCAAGAACGTCGCGCAGCGGAGTTCGCCGCCAACGACCCCGAGTTCGCTGCAGCGCGACCTGATCCGCGCGTGGCCGCAACCATCGAGGCGGCCGGGACCCAACTGACTGCGGTGACCACGGCCGTACTGGAGGGCTACTCTGACCGGGCGGCGCTTGCGCAGCGCGCATTTGAGCTGGTCAAAGACCCCCAAACCGGGCGGACCACCGCCCAGCTGCTCCCCTGGTTCTCCCACGTCACCTATGGCGAGTTGGCCGAACGGATCGACCACGTGTCCCGCGCGCTGACCGACGGCATGATCAACCGGGGTGACCGCGTCTGCGTGCTCGGGTTCACCAGCGTCGACTACACCACCGTCGACATCGCCCTGGGCCGCGTCGGCGCCGTCTCGGTTCCACTGCAGACCAGCGCGGCGATCACACAACTGCAGCCGATCGTGATCGAGACCGAGCCCACCCTGTTCGCGGCCAGCGTCGACTATCTGCCCGACGCCGTCGACGTGATCTTGGCCGCCGCCCAGGCCGGCCACACCACGCGGCGACTGGTCGTTTTCGACTACCGCCACGACATCGACGACAACCGCGAGGCCCTGCAAACCGCCCACGAGCGGCTCGCCGACCTGGGCCTGACCATCGACGTCCTCGACGACGTGCGTGAGCGCGGCGCGAATCTACCTGTGGCGCACACAACCACCGATGGCGACGAAGACCCGCTGGCTGTGCTGATCTACACCTCGGGCAGCACGGGCGCCCCCAAAGGCGCGATGTACCCGCAGAGCAACGTCGCCAAGATGTGGAACCGCTCGACCAAGAACTGGTTCGGGCCCAGCGCCGCGTCGATCACCCTCAATTTCATGCCGATGAGCCACGTGATGGGCCGCGGCACCCTCTACGGCACGCTCGGCAACGGCGGCACCGCCTACTTCGCCGCCAAGAGCGACCTGTCCACGCTGCTCGAGGATCTGCGTTTGGTCCGGCCCACCGAGATGAACTTCGTGCCACGCATCTGGGAGATGCTCCACAGCGAATACCTGAGCGAGGTCGGCCGGCGGACCGCCGAGGGAGTAAGCCAGGACACCGCGCAAGCGCAGGTACTGAACGAACTGCGCCACGAACTGCTCGGTGGGCGCTTCATCTTCGCCATGACCGGCTCCGCGCCGATCTCACCCGAGCTGCGGAGCTGGGTCGAATCGCTGCTGGAGATCCATCTGGTGGACGGTTACGGCTCCACCGAGGCCGGAATGGTATTGCTCGACGGTGAGGTCCAGCGTCCACCGGTGCAAGACTACAAGCTGGTCGACGTCCCCGACCTCGGCTACTTCGCCACCGACCGGCCCTATCCACGGGGCGAACTGCTGCTCAAAACACCCAACATGTTCCCCGGCTACTACAAGCGGGCCGAAACGAGCGCGGCCGTGTTCGACGAGGACGGCTACTACCGCACCGGTGACGTCTTCGCCGAGACCTCCCCGGACCACCTGGTCTACGTCGACCGCCGCAACAACGTGCTGAAACTGGCGCAGGGCGAGTTCGTCACGCTGGCCAAGCTGGAAGCCGAGTTCGGCAACAGCCCGCTGATCCGCCAGATCTATGTCTACGGAAACAGCTCGCAGCCTTACCTTTTGGCGGTCGTCGTACCGAGCGACGGGACCGCGTCGAAGTCGGAAATCGCCGAGTCGTTGCAGACTGTCGCCCGCCAGGCGAACCTGCAGTCCTATGAGGTGCCGCGCGACTTCATCATCGAGACCACGCCGTTCACCCTGGAGAACGGGCTGCTGACCGGTATCCGCAAGCTGGCGTGGCCCAAGCTCAAGCAGCACTACGGCGAGCGCCTCGAACAGCTGTATGCCGACTTGGCCGACGGCCAGGCCAACGAACTCTCCGAGCTGCGTCGCAGCGGCGCCGACGCCCCGGTGCTGCAGACCGTCAGCCGCGCGGCAGCGGCGATGCTCGGTGCGGCCAAGTCCGATCTGACGCCGGACGCGCATTTCACCGACTTGGGCGGTGACTCGTTGTCGGCGTTGACATTCGGCAACCTGTTGCGCGAGATCTTCGATGTGGACGTGCCGGTCGGCGTGATCGTCAGCCCAGCCAACGACCTGCAGGCTATCGCCACCTATATCGAGGGTGAACGACGCGGCAGCAAGCGGCCCAGCTTCGCATCGGTGCACGGCCGCGACGCGACCGAGGTGCATGCCTCCGACCTGACGTTGGACAAATTCGTCGGCGAGGCCACCCTGGCTGCGGCTCCCAACCTGCCAACGGCCGACCGCGAGGTTCGGACCGTGCTGCTGACCGGCGCGACCGGATTCCTGGGCCGCTACCTGGCGCTGGAATGGCTGGAGCGGATGGACCTCGTCGACGGCAAGGTGATCGCCTTGGTCAGGGCCAAGAGCGACGCGGAGGCACGTGCACGGCTGGACGCGACGTTCGACAGCGGCGACCCGACGCTACTGGCGCATTACCGGACGTTGGCCGCCGATCACCTCGAGGTCATCGCCGGCGACAAGGGCGAGGCCAACCTCGGGCTGGACGCGGCGACGTGGCAGCGATTGGCCGACACCGTCGATCTGATCGTCGACCCGGCCGCCCTGGTCAACCACGTGCTGCCCTACAGCGAGCTGTTCGGTCCCAACGCGGTGGGCACTGCCGAACTGCTGCGGATCGCGCTGACGTCGAAGCTGAAGCCCTTCACTTATGTGTCGACGATCGGTGTGGGCGATCAGATTGCGCCCGGCAGCTTCGTCGAAGACGCCGACATTCGGGAGGTCAGCGCCACCCGGGCGGTCAACGACGGCTACGCCAACGGTTACGGCAACAGCAAGTGGGCCGGCGAGGTCCTGCTGCGTGAAGCCCACGACCTGTGCGGCCTGCCGGTCGCGGTGTTCCGCTGCGACATGATCCTGGCCGACACGACCTACGCGGGCCAGCTGAACCTGCCGGACATGTTCACCCGGCAGATGCTCAGCCTGGTCGCCACCGGGATCGCACCGGCCTCGTTCTACGAGCTCGACGCCGACGGCAACCGCCAACGCGCCCACTACGACGGGCTGCCAGTGGAATTCATCGCCGAAGCCATCTCGACTCTGGGCGCACAGGTGGTGGACGGATTCCAGACGTATCACGTGATGAACCCGTACGACGACGGCATCGGCTTCGACGAGTACGTCGACTGGCTGATCGACTCCGGGTATTCGATCCAGCGGATCGGCGACTACAGCGCCTGGCTGCAGCGATTCGAGATGACGCTGCGGACGCTGCCCGAACGGCAACGCCAGTACTCGCTGTTGCCGCTGCTGCACAACTACCGGCAGCCGCAAACGCCGATCAACGGGTCGATGGCTCCGACCGACCGGTTCCGCGCCGCGGTGCAAGAAGCGAAAATCGGCCCGGACAAAGACATTCCGCATGTCACGCAGCCGGTGATCGTCAAATATGTCACCGATCTGCAACTGCTCGGACTACTCTAGGGTCCTACTCGAAACGCTCAGTGGCTGAGGGCACGGCGCAGCAGGCCGCCCTTGCTCTCGTGGCTCTCGCGCGAGTGCCGGTGCGGCGCCGTGGTTACCACCCGGCTTGGGCCGACGGTGCTACGGCGTCGTCAGAGGCAGCCGTCGATTGCGCCAACTCGGCCTGTTGCGCCAATTCCACGTCACGAGCGGTACGAATCGTCACCCGTGCACCGAGGATGACTACTAGTGCGTCACGAGACCAATGACCAACAGGACGACGGCGATCACCGGAAAGGCACCCTGCGTCAATGCCGCCCGGGCCTTGTCCGGGGCCGATGCCAGCAACACGACCGCTGCTGCCGCCATCGATCCGACGCCCGCAAAAATGAGCGCTGCACCAATATCCTTGTGCCCCAGCTCAATTGCGGCTATCCCCACGCCGGCGACAATCGCCAGAAAAAGATTGTAGAAGCCCTGGTTGAACGCCAGCAGCTTGGTGGTTTCGGCATCTTCGGCCGTCGTACCGAATGCGGCCCGGGTGCGCTTGCTGGTCCAGGTCAGCGACTCCATCGTGAAGATGTACACGTGCAGCAACCCGGCCAGGCCTGCGAATACCAATGCGGCGGTGATCATTACAGCTCCTATTCGCCCAGAGTTGGTTGACCGGGGTGGGCGCGGTCACCTGGGGTTTGTTCGCTGACAATGGGATCGCACCGCCAGCCTCGACGAAGTGCTCTGCATCCCCGCAGTCGGACCCGGACGGTTGTCAGTAGTGGTATCGCGCTTTCAGGACCTTGACCTCGTCATCATCTGCTCGATACACAAGCCGATGCTCGTCGTCGATCCGACGGGACCAATACCCAGACAGTTCCCCCTTGAGGGGTTCTGGTTTTCCAATGCCGATGAACGGGTCGCGCTGGACTTCTCCGATGAGTCGGGTGATTCGACGGGCCATCTTGCGGTCGGAGGCCAACCAAAACAAGAAGTCCTCCCAGGCATCAGGATCGAAGTTGATACTCCTCACTCCGAGCCGCCGGCCATCTCCTTGAGCTCGTCGATCGACGTGGTGTAGCTGGCTGGGCCGGGGCGGCCGGCCTTGTCTCGGGCGACGGCGCCCATGAGTCGCCGTGCATTCTCGGGTGAACGCAATAGGTAGACCGTTTCTTGCCACGAGTCGTAGTCGGCGGCCGACATGAGCACCGCATCTCCGGCCCTGGATGCGATGCGCACGGGTTCGTGGTCGGTGTTGACCTGCTCAAGAAGCGGGAAGAGGCGCTGTCGTGCTTCACTCGCGCTGATGGTCATGAGTGAGAGCCGCCTTCCTATGCTGTACCGGAATATCGTACCAAGACTGTACGGCATTGCCGTACCGACGGCCATCACCCTTATTGTGATGAGATCGCGCCCGATTTAGTGAGAACACACCACCGGCTGTGGCAGCGGCGGCACGCGAGCCCGCCGACCTACTCGAAAAGGCCCACTTGCCCCATGACCCCGGCCGGCGGCGTCATGCCCAAGTGCGTCCACGCCTGCGGGGTGGCGACTCGGCCGCGTGGCGTGCGGGCAATCATGCCGGCCCGCACCAGGAAAGGTTCGCACACCTCCTCGACGGTGGTGGCCTCTTCACCCACAGCGACCGCCAGCGTCGACACACCGACCGGTCCACCGCCGAAGCTGCGGGTCAACGCCGACAGCACAGCGCGGTCCAGCCGGTCGAGGCCGAGTTCGTCTACGTCGTAAACCTCCAGCGCGGACTTGGCCACGTCGCAGGTGATCACCCCGTCGGCGCGCACCTCGGCGAAGTCGCGGACGCGGCGCAGCAGCCGGTTGGCGATGCGTGGGGTGCCCCGCGAGCGACGGGCGATCTCCGCGCCGGCCTCTCGGCCCAGTTCAATGCCCAGAATCCCCGCGGAGCGGGACAACACCCGCTCCAGCTCAGCAGGCTCGTAAAAATCCATGTGCGCGGTGAACCCGAACCGGTCGCGCAGCGGGCCGGTCAACGCGCCGGACCGGGTCGTTGCGCCGACCAGGGTGAACGGTGCCACCTCCAACGGAATCGACGTCGCCCCAGGGCCCTTACCGACGACGACGTCGACCCGGAAGTCCTCCATCGCCAGATACAGCATCTCCTCGGCCGGGCGGGCGATGCGATGGATCTCGTCGATGAACAGCACGTCGTGCTCGACCAGGTTGGACAACATCGCCGCGAGGTCTCCAGCGCGCTCCAGCGCCGGACCCGACGTCAGCCGCAGCGACGTCCCGAGTTCGGCGGCGATGATCATCGCCAGCGACGTCTTGCCCAGCCCGGGCGGGCCGGACAGCAAGATGTGATCCGGTGTGCCGCCTCGGTTTTTGGCGCCCTCTAGGACCAGCTGTAGCTGCTCGCGCACTCGCGGCTGGCCGATGAACTCGCCCAGCGAGCGAGGGCGAAGACTGGCGTCGACGTCGCCCTCACCGACGGTCAGCGCCGCCGAGACTTCCCGGTCCTCGGAGTCCTCGTCAGTCATTTCGTCTTCCCCAGCAGTGATAGCGCCGACCGCAGCGCCGTGGAGGTGGTGGCTTCGTCGTCGGCGGCCAGGACCTTGTCGGTGGCCTCCTCGGCCTGCTTGGCCGCAAAGCCAAGTCCCACAAGAGCTTCCACTACCGGTCCGCGGACGCTATGCCCGTTGAGCGCCGCGCCCGCGGTCGGCGAGACCGGCCCAATCTTGTCGCGCAGCTCGAGCACCAACCGCTCGGCGCCGCGCTTGCCGATACCCGGCACCCGCGTCAACGCCGTGACATCGCCGTCGGCCAGCGCCCGGCGCAGTGCCGTCGCGTCGTAGACCGCCAGCGTGGCGAGCGCGATCTTGGGGCCGATGCCGGACACGCCGAGCAACGTCAGGAACAGGTCACGCGCGTCTCCGTCGGGAAAGCCGTAGAGGGTCATGGAGTCTTCGCGGACGATCATTGCCGTGATCAACCGCGCTTCACTGCCGCGACGCAGCGTCGCGAGCGTGGACGGCGCCGCCATCAACTTGTAGCCGACCCCGGCCGCCTCGATGACCACGTGGTCCAGCGCGACATCGATCACCTCGCCTCGCACCGACGCGATCATCTCGAGGCCTTCACTTTCGCGGCGAACTTCTTACGCTGCTCGACGACCATGGCCTCGGCTTCGGCCATCCGCGCGATCATCGGCGCGCGCCAACAGTGGCAGATGGCCAGCGCGAGAGCATCCGCGGCATCCGCTGGAGTCGGTTTCGTCTGCAGCGCAAGGATTTTGGTGACCATCGCGGTAACCTGAGCTTTATCTGCGCGGCCGTTGCCCGTCACGGCCGCCTTCACCTCGCTCGGCGTGTGGAAGTGCACGTCGATGCCGCGCTTGGCGGCCGCGAGCGCAATCACGCCACCAGCCTGGGCGGTTCCCATCGCGGTGTTCGCATTCTGGTTGGCAAACACCCGTTCGATCGCGACGACGTCCGGCAGGTGGGTGTCCATCCAGTGGTCGACGGTATCGCTGATCGTGAGGAGTCGCCGCGCAAGCGACTCGTCGGACGGCGTACGCACCACATCGACGTCGAGCGCGATGACCTGGCGGACGCCGCGACTCTCGATCACCGACAGCCCGCAGCGCGTCAGGCCGGGGTCGACGCCCATTACGCGCACCTTGCCTCCTTCTAGGGCGAACAGTTGTTCGATCAGCGTAGCCACCGCTGTCGGTTTGGTGGCACCGGACACGCGCGGACCGCTGATGATCACGCTCCGCCACCCCTGGTGGTCCTGAGGAAATCTTAGATCTGCACGTCAATCGGGCGGCAAAATTTATTTATTTAAGGTGTCAATTTGTCGCTCATCGAGCGTCTACCTAAAATAGCCCTAGCAACCGTTTAGCTGCAGAAACGATGCTTCGAGACCCCGGCGTGCTATGGCGCGCAGAAGGAGCGCACGTACGGCCGCGTCAAACTTGAGTTGCTGCAGGCGTTCTTTCGTGACTTGGGGCTCGAACAGAACGAATCGAGGCAGACCGAATGTCGCCGAGGCCTTTTCGGCAATGGCCTCCCTGCATCAACAGAGCGCGATATTCTCACCTGAATGACGGACAGGCCTGTCACCCGATCCTCCGACGCTGAAAGCCAGAAACACGCCAGCGGGGAGCCCACTTCTTCCACGGTGCATCTCCCGCGAGGTTCGAAAACGTTGCCTTGGTTGACGTATGCGGCCCTCACGATCGCCGTGATCGCCGCTGTCCTTGCCGCACTGGCGTATTTTTAGCCGGCGCACAACCACGCCTCGGTAGCTCAGCAGAGCGGTGACCCGAAAACGAACATTTGCTCTGCCTATAACGCTGCCCACAAATCGGTAGTCGCCAACACACACACATGCAAAGCAACAACCCGAACGACGCGGTCGCCGAACTCGCCGTGGCGACCAACGCACGATTGGCCCTCGTCGGCGGTGGGGCGTACCTCAGAGATCGACTCGACGCAAACACTGCGGCTCCAAAGGATCTGGCGAACGCAATCAACACGTTCGCCAACACGATCGAACAACTTGGCATCAACTATTTGAGTGGCGCGGGGGCAGACGCCCAGGATTCGTTGCGGCACGACCTCGACTCCCAGATCACCCAACTCGACAAGTCGTGCGGGTGACTTGCTAATCTCCGATCTGTGCGGCTGTCGGCGGACGACTGCGCCGGCAGCCTTTCGCGGAAGCCGCGGAAAACTACGGCGATACCCTTAGGCCGAGCTGACCCAATCTCGATACTGCGCAGCAGTATTCGCGCATACTGGACACCATGAGGATAAGCGGGGCGTTCCTGGCCGAGAAGGTCGAAGTAATGAACAACAAGCTGAACGTGAAAGGCGGGGTGATATCCAATTACAACGTTGGTCGCGACCGAGTAGCGCACTTCAATATCGTGGTATTGACGCAAGGCGGCACTGAAGACACCGACGGGATAGATCGCCTGGTCGTCATAGAGGTCGTCCCGCCCAACGGTGGAGAACCCCTGCACATGCACCGCGAACTGCCGATGAACTTGAGAAAGGCAGACGTGGGCTTTGTATGCTTCCAGTTCCGGCTTACCTTGAATCTCAATGGCCGCTGGGTCGTCAAGATGAGCGGCGCAGCGGGAGAAGTTGCACTGCCACTGACCGTCAGCGGTCCGCGCTAGGCGTTTCGCAGCGTGAAGACGGGCACCAAGAACTCCCTTTGAATTCGTGCGTTTGGCAGCCCGCCTCCGGTTGTGGAACTACGTTCACGGCAGCGGTGGCGCACGGGATCGCCGATCAAACAAGGTAATTAAAGCCGTAGACCTGAGCGCGGCTGCCGGGGTGACCGTGGCTACGGCGTTGTTCACTCTGGGCGCCGCGTCGACCGCCTGCAGCCGTACCGTGAGCGGCATCGCCATCGTGCATTACGGCGGAAACGGCTTTGCGACGGAAGATCCGAGCGGCGACGGTGGTAACGACTTGTCCCGGGCTGTGCGGTGGCATTGCGAGGACCGCGTCATCCAATACGGCAACCAGACAGTCATCTTTGACGCCCGCTACACATATCCGCCTGTAGCACCTCATGTGCTACCCTTTCTGAGTGGAGACAGTCGGGATTCGTGAGCTACGCCAAAACGCGAGCGTGTGGGTAGCTAAAGCGGAGGCCGGCGCGACCGTGCAGATCACCGACCGCGGCCGTCCGGTAGCCCGCCTGGTGCCGCTTACAGCCGCCGAGCAAACGCGCGACAAGCTCATCGCCGAATCGCAGTTGATACCCGCGACCGCACCACGTATTCCCTTCAGCGGCGCCGATCTCCTCAAAGGGCGGTCACTCACTCCCATCCTGGACGAGCAACGCGCCGACCGATGATCTACGTCGACACCTCGGCCACGGTGAAACTTGTTGTGGCCGAGGAAGAGTCATCGGCACTGATCGACTGGCTCAACGACCACCTTGACCAAAACTTGGTCACCAGCGCCGTCGGTCATATCGAGTTGATCAGGGCGGCCGCGCGAGTGGGTCCCGATGCCTTGGTGCTAGCACGAAATGTTGCGTCGACGATCGACGCCGTGATCCTGACAGACACTATCGCTGCGGCGGCCGCCACCATGCCGCCACCCGAGTTACGTACCCTCGACGCGATACACCTCGCCACTGCGCACACATACCGGCGAGGTCTTACCGCGTTCTGTGCGTACGATCGCCGACTCCTCGCGGCTGCAGCGTCGCAGGGCTTGCCGATCGTCGCCCCCGGGTCGATGCGGACATCGACTAGATAAGCGCGCGCGACCAGCACAGCTGTTGCGTTAACCCCACTAGTAGTCCCCACGGCCCGGTCGGGGCATACAGAAGGGTCCGCGCATGGGGCCCGTTCGTCTGGTGGGAACACCTACTGAGCCGATCTGGTTCAGCGTCGAAGACGACTACGGTCAGCTCGAACTCGCGATATGGACGGCGCGCAAGGGTTTACAACTTCAGCCGAGCGGCCAGCACGTCATCGAAGGTGCGACCTACGACGAGTCGGAGCGCAGGCACCGAGGGCACAACAGATGACGCTGCTGCAGCTGGTGCCACCGACACCGGCCGGACGTTGGCCAACCACAATGCCCCCGACTACCTGGGCGCGTTGGTCGGCCCATGTTCGGTGACTGGGGATTCGCGCTGGCGCGCCGGGGCGACACCGCGCCGCAGCCCGTCCTGCCCCGCAACTCGCCGCCGCTGCGCTTCCTCAATCCGTCGGTGCTCGAGGCCGCGACCGCCTTCGCTCCCGACGTGCGGCCCCGGACGTTAGAGCCGTCTGACCCTGGAGCACCCGCGCGTCGTCGAAGACATGCGCCACGGCTACGACTAGTCACGCCGAGATCGACGGTATCGCGAGAAAGCGCGAGAGGGCACCACGCTGGCGTCGATCTGGGTGCCACCCGCGACGCTCCAGAGCTCGATATACCCGGTTCACGATGGCGCGGGATTGGTGTTCGGAGACCACCCGGATGACGATCCACCCCTGGCCCTCAGCGACGCCGAGCTTGTCGATGTCCTTGACAAAGCGCCGTCGATCACTGCGGTGGTAATCGCCGTCGTATTCTGCGGCAACCTTGTATTCTTCCCAGCCCAGGTCGAATACGGCAACCAACTGGTTACCTCGATACAGCGGGAGCTGGACGGTGGGTTGTGGCAGACCGGCGTCGCGAAGCAATATGCGTAGCCAAGTCTCCTTCGGCGACATCGCTCCGCCATCGACGAGCAGCAATGCGGCCCCTAGTCGTCGCAGACCTCGCACGCCCTTGTGTCGCTGCCCAAGCGCAAGCACCTCGTCGATCGAAAACGGCGCAGCGCGCATCAGCGCGTCGAGATACGCGACTGCCCTCCCTCGAGGCTGATGACGACCCAGGTCGAACGCGGTTCGAGCAACCGTCGTCACCGGCAAGCGGCGCACTCGGGTGAGCTCGCCCGTCTCCAGCGTCTCGTTGCGCACCACCAAACCACGTTGCGCCCGAGCACTTTTCCCGATCAAATCAATGGGAATGTCGGCGTCTACCCATGCTGCACCGTGCAGCGCCGCGGCGGCAGCGCCGGCTATGACCGCGTTTCGGCGTGACCACAGCCAAGCCCCCACGGTTCGGTCGTTCAACGACGGCTGGTGGCCCCGCGGCACATAGACGTCACGGAAAATCGGTTGGTACCACCGGCGCAGTTCGTGCTCGGTCAGCGCCGCATCGCGAAGCGCCTCACTACCACGAAAGACCTCTCCCACGGACGACATGGTGCGCGATGCCCCCGGTATCCCGCGAACACCCATCCACACCCTCGTCGAGACTGACGGCAGCGCGAGAAAGTGCGAGAGATTGTCTCGCTAGCGTCGACCTCGGCGCAGGCAGCGAGTCATTCTTCGTCGAGGGCGGCCAAGACCTCGTCGGACAGATCGACATTGGTGTAGACGTTCTGCACGTCGTCGCTGTCCTCCAGCGCGTCGACGAGTTTGAACACCTTGCGCGCGCCCTCGACGTCGACGGGCACGCTGACCGACGGCTGGAAGCTGGCTTCCGCCGACTCGTAATCGATGCCGGCGTCCTGGAGGGCAGTGCGCACTGCCACCAGATCGGTGGGCTCGGAGACGATTTCGAAGCTTTCACCGAGATCGCTGACGTCTTCGGCGCCGGCCTCCAGGACGGCGGCCAACACGTCGTCCTCGCTCAGGCCGTTTTTTTCCAGAGTGACAAGACCCTTGCGGGAAAACAGGTAGGCCACCGATCCGGGGTCGGCCATGCTGCCGCCATTGCGGGTCATCGCCACCCGTACCTCGCCCGCGGCACGATTACGGTTGTCGGTCAGACACTCGATGAGCACCGCGACACCGTTGGGGCCGTAGCCCTCGTACATGATGGTCTGCCAGTCGGCGCCGCCGGCTTCCTCACCGGCGCCGCGCTTGCGCGCCCGCTCGATGTTGTCATTGGGCACCGAGGTCTTCTTGGCCTTCTGGATCGCGTCGTACAGCGTCGGGTTACCCGCCGGATCGCCTCCCCCGGTACGCGCGGCAACCTCGATGTTCTTGATGAGCCGGGCGAACTCTTTGCCGCGGCGGGCGTCCTTGACGGCCTTCTGGTGCTTGGTGGTGGCCCACTTGGAATGGCCGCTCATCGGCTAGTACCTCTTCTGTCGCTCGCAATTCGCCTGCCGAGTCTACGTGGGCGTACCGCGCGTCCACTTGACCGGCCGATCCCTAGGGGCTAGCAGAAAGTTGGGGGTATGCCTTGTGCCCACTTCGGAGCGACAACACCTGGTCCGCGGGCACAACGACACCCGGTGGTCGCGGTGCCGCGCGTGACGGCTGCGACGCAGCGATCCAGGCGGCTACCGTGGTACCGGTGACAGCACAGAGCTCGTTGAAAGCGGTGCGCGAGGCATTGGGCAGCCGCCTCTTCGAAATGGTCGCCGGTCCCAACGGTCCGTCCGAGCGCGAGCGCATCCACCACACGCCGGGGCCCCGCTGGTTCGCCGACGACCGCCCGATCCGCCGAGTCCACGCCGATGCGTCGATGTTCGTCGGCGGGTTGCGCGCGTTGCTGCTGCAGTCGCTGCACCCGCTGGCGATGGCCGGCGTCGCCGAGCACTCCAACTACCGCGCCGACCCGTGGGGTCGGCTGCAACGGACCAGCACTTTTTTGGCCGAAACCACGTTCGGGTCCGCCGTCGACGCCCAGCGCGCCGTCGACCGCGTCCGGGGTATCCATCGGCGGGTACACGGCGTGGCAGCCGACGGTAGGGCCTACACGGCCACCGATCCGCACCTGCTGGAGTGGGTGCACGTCGCCGAAGCCGACAGCTTCCTGCGAGCCCATCAGCGCTACGGTGCCGCCCCGCTGGATCAGGCCGGTCGCGACGGCTACGTCGCGGACATGGCCGAAATCGCATCGCGGCTCGGCGTGCTCGACCCACCGCGTACCGAACATGAACTAGCCCAACGGCTTCAGGATTTTCGGCCAGAGTTGCGCAGCACTTCGGCGGCGCGCGACGCCGCTCGATTCCTGCTGCTGACGCCGCCGCTGGCGTTGCCGGCCCGGGCACCCTATGGCGTGCTGGCCGCCGCCGCAGTCTCGACGCTGCCGTTGTGGGCCCGCATTCCGCTGCTGCTGCCGTATTTTCCGCCCGTCGAGGTCACGGTCGTGCGCACGGTGGGACGCGTTCTGGTGGGCGGCATTCGGTGGGCCCTGCCGGCCCCCGGTGCGGTCAGCGCCGGCCGCTGACGATGTCGACGAACAACTGGTGAATGCGACGGTCGCCCGTCACCTCGGGGTGAAACGCCGTCGCCAGCACGGCGCCTTGGCGCACCGCGACGGGATGGCCGGCCGCAGTAGCCAACACCTGCACCCCCGCGCCCACCCGCTCCACCCACGGGGCGCGGATGAAGACGGCGTGCACCGGATCATCGAGACCGTCGAACGCGATGTCGCCCTCGAACGAGTCCACCTGTCGTCCGAAAGCGTTACGCCGCACCGTGATATCGATCGCCGAGAGCGGGATCGCCGCGCGCCCCGCCGGGCCCGCGTCACGAATCTCGCTGGCCAGCAGGATCATCCCCGCGCAGGCGCCGTAGGCCGGTAGACCCGCGGCCAACCGCGCGCGCAGCGGCTCGAGCAGATCAAGCTCGCGCAGCAAAAGACTCATCGTGGTGGACTCCCCGCCGGGGATCACCAGCCCGTCGACCGCGTCCAACTCGGCACAGCGCCGCACCGGCACGCCGATGACCCCGACCGCACTCAACGCCGCCAGATGCTCGCGGACGTCTCCCTGCAGCGCCAATACTCCGATGCGCGCGGCGCTCACGAGGATTCACGAGGGAAGCGGGTCAGCCCCTCCTGCATGACGGCGGCGACCATTTCGCCGTGCTGGTTGAAGATCTTGCCTTGGCACAGGGCGCGGCCGCCACACGCCGACGGCGAGGACTGGTCATACAACAACCATTCGTCGGCGCGGAACACCCGCATGACCACATGGCGTGATCCAGCGAGGCGACTTGTAGGTGGTCGCGCTCGTCAAGATGGGTGACCTGCGCGGAGCCGAGCAGGGTGAGATCGCTCATGTAGGCCAGCGCGCAGATGTGCAATACCGGGTCATCGGGCAGCGGATCACGATGCTTGAACCACACCTGTTGCTGGGCAGCCTTGCCCGGCAACAGGTGTACTTGGTCTCGCGGGACGATGCGAATATCCCACTCGCCGAACTGTTTGAAGCCTTCGTCGTCGAAGACCTTCATCGACTTGAGCCCGGGCAGATCGTCCGGCGGCGGCGCCGAGGGCATCACGTCTTGGTGGTGCACGCCCTCCTGATCGGTCTGAAACGACGCCGACATCGAGAAGATCGTCTGGCCGTGCTGGATGGCGTTGACCCGCCGGGTGCAAAACGACCCACCGTCACGCAGCCGCTCGACGATGAAAATCGTTGGCGCCGAAGAATCTCCGGGCCGGATGAAGTAACCGTGCAGCGAGTGCACCAGGAACTGCGGGTCGACCGTGCGGACGGCTGAGACCAGGGATTGCCCGGCTACCTGGCCCCCGAAGGTGCGCTGAAAGTTGCCCTGTTCAGGGCTGAACACACAGCCCCGGTAGATGTTGATCTCGAGTTGCTCGAGATCAAGTATTTTCTCGATCGACACGGACTGTTTTTACCAGCCGCGCTGCGCGAGGCGATGCGGCTCCGGCACCTGCTCGACGTTGATGCCGACCATCGCCTCACCGAGTCCGCGGGACACCTTGGCCAGCACGTCGGGGTCGTCATAGAAGGTGGTGGCCTGCACGATCGCCGCGGCGCGCTGCGCCGGGTCCCCGGACTTGAAAATCCCGGAGCCCACGAAGACGCCCTCGGCGCCGAGTTGCATCATCATCGCGGCGTCGGCCGGGGTGGCGATGCCGCCGGCGGTGAACAGCGTGACCGGTAGTTTGCCGGCCCGGGCGACTTCGGCAACCAGGTCGTAGGGGGCGGCCAATTCCTTTGCCGCGACGTACAGTTCGTCCTCGGACAGCGAGCCGAGGCGGCGGATCTCTCCCCCGATGGCGCGCATGTGCGTGGTCGCGTTGGACACATCGCCGGTGCCGGCCTCGCCCTTGGAACGGATCATCGCCGCTCCCTCGTTGATCCGCCGCAACGCCTCACCGAGATTGGTCGCGCCGCAGACGAACGGCACGGTGAACTTCCACTTGTCGATGTGGTGGGTGTAGTCGGCCGGCGTCAGCACCTCGGACTCGTCGATGTAGTCCACCCCGAGGCTTTGCAGAATCTGGGCCTCGACGAAGTGCCCGATGCGGGCCTTGGCCATCACCGGAATGGTGACAGCGGAGATGATGCCCTCGATCATGTCGGGATCGCTCATCCGCGACACCCCGCCCTGCGCCCGGATGTCGGCGGGCACCCGTTCGAGCGCCATCACCGCGACCGCTCCGGCGCCCTCGGCGATCCGGGCCTGCTCCGGGGTGACGACGTCCATGATGACGCCGCCCTTGAGCATCTCGGCCATGCCGCGCTTGACCCGCGCGGTTCCGGTCCGCACGGCGCCATGTGCGCCATTCGGCTGGGCGCTATCCACTCTCGGTCTCCTTCGTACTGGTGTACGTCCATCCTAGTGGTGCCTGGCAACCGGGTATCGCCGACGACGCTAGGCGGACGGTGGCCGCCGATCAGCGGATAAATAGCAGCTGCCGGGGCTGGTCCGGGGCTCCGGCCAGCGAGACCGCCTCGGCGAGCAGTTCGGACAGCTGAAGGGGATACACCGTCTCCCCCGCCGCGGCCAGCGACGCAATCCCCGACGCGTCACACCAGCGGTGCCCGTGGATGTAGCGCTGTTCCAGCTCGGTGCGCCCCGCGGCGGACGGCTCGAAGCGTCGGGTGCGGTGGACGAAGAAAAATTCCTCGCTGGTGATCACCGCGCCGTTGAAGTCAAACACCGCGTCGCGCCGCCAGATCGGTCCGATCATGTCGGCGGGGTCGACCCGCAGACCGGTCTCCTCGGCCAGCTCACGAGCGGCGGCCCTGGCCAGTGACTCGCCCTCGCCGACCCGACCTCCCACGGTGAACCACCACCGGGCCGCCGAGTCGCCGAGCGCCGGATCCGATCCGCACAACAGCAACACCGCGCCGGTTTCGTCGAGCAGCACAACGCGCGCCGATGTGCGCCGCGGGGCGGCGGCATAGTCGGGGTACCGCGGCGCCTGCGATCGTTCGGCGATCTCGAAATAGCTTGGCAACGGCGCTTTTCCGGCCAGCCGGAACAGCCCGACCAGGCGGCGATCACGCAGCGCGAGCGTGTCGCGGACCGCGTCATTGTGAAATCGGCGGGCCAGCAACACTCGCGTCTCGGCGTCGGCGAGTTCGCCGATCAGGGCTGCCGGCACCGACCCCGGTTCGACCCTCGACAGCGCGCCCGACAACGCGTTCTCGCACGCCTCGCGCGCCTGGCGCGGTGCGTGTTCGGCCGCGTCGGCCAGCACGACCAGTCGCTCGGCGTCGGCGGTGCCGCCGAACACACTCGTGGCGACCGCGCGGACCACCACGGCCCGTCGTGCCAGCGCGGCGTCCAGTGCCTGCCAGGACAGGTCATAGCGCACGTGCAGGCGGTCGAGTCGGTTGGCCGTGCGGTAGCCCCACACCGCGAATCCGAGCACGACGATCAGCAACGCGATCAGCAGCACCACGACGAGCGCGATCATCAGCTCGTCACCTGGACCTTGGTACCGCTGACCGCGACCGTCTCGTAGACCTGCATGATCTGGCTTGCCACCACCGACCAGTCGTAGCGGCGCACTGCCGCCGAACCGGCTGCCACGTAGCGTTGCCGCAGCGCGTCGTCCTCCAGCACCGCGATCAGCCCCTCGGCCAGCGCAGCGCCGTCGGCCACCTTCACCAGCAGGCCGGCCTCCCCGTCACGCAGCACCCGCCGAAACGCGTGCAGATCGCTGGCCACCACCGGCGTGCCGGCCGCCATCGCCTCGACGAGCACGATGCCGAAGCTTTCCCCGCCGAGGTGCGGCGCGCAGTAGACGTCGGCGCTGCGCATCGCCGACGCCTTGGCGGCATCGTCCACCAGGCCCAGAAAGCGCAAATGTCCGGCCAAGCCGCCGACCTTGCTGCGCAGTTCGTCGTCGTTGCCGCGGCCGACGATCAGCACCTGCAGTCCCGGGAAACGCTCGACCAGGCTGGGTAGCGCGTCGACTAGCCCGGCCATTCCTTTGCGGGGTTCGTCGTAGCGGCCCAGGAACAACACTGTCTTGGCCGGCCGGGGGTAACCCGACAGCAGCGGCGCCGACTCGAACGACGCCACATCGACACCGTTGGGAATCTCCACCGCGTCCGAGCCCAGCGCCTCCATCTGCCATCGTCTGGCCAAGTCGGACACTGCGATGCGGCCGACGATCTTCTCGTTCAGCGGCCGGAGCAAACCTTGAAACATGGCCAGCGAAAGCGATTTCGTGGTCGAGGTATGAAATGTGGCCACAATCGGCCCCTCGGCAATCCGTAGCGCCCACAACGACAAGCTGGGCGCATTGGGTTCGTGCAGATGCAGCACGTCGAACTCACCCTCGGCCAGCCAGCGCCTGACCTTGCCGTGCACGTTCGGGCTGAGCTGCACCCGGGCCACCGAGCCGTTGTACGGAATCGGGACGGCGCGACCGGCGGAGACGACGTATTCCGGCAACGACACATGCGGTGACGCCGGGGCCAGCACGCTGACGTCCTCACCGCGGGCCCGCATCACTTCGGCGAGCTGCAGCACGTGCGATTGCACGCCGCCCGGCACGTCGAACGAATACGGGCACACCATCCCGATCCGCATTAGCTCTCCGCCAATCGGGCCCGTCGCTCGTCGGACAGGTCTGCCAGCCACTGCGGCTGAAGCATGTGCCAGTCGGCGGGATGCTCGGCGATGTTGCGGGCGAAAACGTCGGCGAGCGCCTGGGTGACGACTGCGACGTCGCCGCTGGAGCAGTCCAGCGGCGGGAAAAACCTGACCCGGCAGTCCTCGCCGTCGTACCAGCAATGCACGGGCAGCAGTGCCGCCCCGGTGGAGGTCGCCAGCTTCGCCGGGCCGGCGGGCATCCTGGTCGCCTCGCCGAAGAAGTCGACCTGAACTCCCGAATGGGTGAGGTCGCGTTCGGCCATCAGGCACACGACCTTGTTGTCGCGCAATCTCTGGCTGAGCAACGGGAACGGTGGTTGCTCACCGCCGGAGAGCGGAATCACCTCGAATCCGAGGCTTTCCCGGTATTCGATGAACCGCCGGTAGAGCGACTCGGGTTTGAGTCGTTCCGCGACGGTGGTGAACCGGCCGTAGGTCTGGGCCATCCACACCCCGGCCATGTCCCAGTTTCCGCTGTGCGGCAATGCGGCAATGGCGCCGCGCCCGGCGGCCAGCGCCGCATCGACATGCTGTTCACCCTCAACGTGTTCGGCGAGCCGCTCGCCGAGTGCACGGTGATCCATCGTCGGCAGCCGGAACGCCTCGCGCCAATAACGCGCATAGGACTGCAACGACGCGCGCACCAGGCTGCCCGGAACCTCTTTCGGCGCGACGCCGATCACGCGCGCTAGATTCTTGCGAAGTTGGTCCGGTCCACCGTTTCGCGACGAGTAGAGCGCACCGGCGTCGAAGACGTTGCGCGCGGCGAACTCCGGCATCGCACGCACCATCCGCCAGCCGGTCGCATAGCCCCAGTCGGCCATCCGGCCGCTGAGTGAAAACCCGTCGAGTCCCGGCAGTTTCAGACCGGCCGGCACGATCACAGGTCGCGCTCTCCCGGCTGAGCCGACTGGCCGGGCGGCGGCGGCAGCGGGGTGACCGCGGCCGGCGAGCGCCGCACGGTGCGTATCCGCTGAGCACAGGTGACCACGCTGGCCGCCGCCAGCAGCCACATCGCCGCCGGCAGCGCCCAGGCAAGCGGATAAAACGGCAGATCCGACAGGCCCGCGCCGACGAGCACGATGATCAACCGCTCCGGACGTTCGATGAAACCTCCGTCGCCGCGTAATCCGCTGGCTTCGGCGCGGGCCTTGATGTAGGAGATGACCTGCGAGGTGACCAGGCAGATCAGCGTCGCCACCACCAACGGCCGGCTGCCCAAGCCGAACATGGCCCACCACGCCAGCCCGCAGAACACCGCGCCGTCACTGACGCGGTCACAGGTGGCGTCCAGCACGGCACCAAATCGGGTGCCGCCGCCGCTTTCTCGGGCCATCGCCCCGTCGACCATGTCGAACAACACGAAGAAAGTGATCACCAGCGTGCCGGCGAACAGCCGTCCGGTGGGAAACAGCGTCAAGGCGGCGAGCACCGCGGCGGCGGTGGCGATGAGGGTGACCCCGTCGGCGGTGAGACCCGCATGCAGCAACGCCCGGGCCACCGGCGCGGTGACGCGGGCGACCCCCTCGCGGGACAAAAGCTTACTCAACGGCCCCGCTCCCCAGCGTCGCTGCGCTCACGGTTGCCTGTCCCACTCGGTGGCCAACAAGCGGCGGGTGTCGCGCAGCAACTGCGGGATCACCTTGGAGTCGCCGATGATCGTGATGAAGTTGGCGTCGCCACCCCAGCGTGGAACGACGTGCACGTGCAGATGCTCGGCCAGCGAGCCGCCCGCCGAGTGGCCGAGGTTGACCCCGACGTTGAAGCCGTGCGGGCGCGACACGTTCTTGATGACGCGAATCGCCTTCTGGATGAAGGCCATCAGCTCGCCGCTCTCCGGCTCAGTGAGGTCTTCGAGTTCGGAAAGCCGGCGGTACGGCACCACCATCAGATGTCCCGGGTTGTACGGGTAGAGGTTCAGCACCGCGTAGACCAGTTCGCCGCGGGCCACCACCAAACCGTCCTCGTCGGACAGCTGCGGGATGTCGGTGAAGGGCTGTTCTCTGCTGCCGTTGTCCTGCTTGAGTGGCCCCTCCGCCAAATAGCTCATCCGGTAGGGCGTCCACAACCGCTGCAGATGATCGGCCTCGCCGACACCCCGATCCACCAGGCTCGAATCGTCCTCAGCCATGGTTGCTCACCTTGACCAGATCTGCTGTGGGAACGTCGTTTTCACGGTCTGCGACCCACTGCTTGATGACGGCCACCGCCTCGTCCCGAGGAACACCGTTGATCTGGGTGCGATCACCGAACCGGAAACTGACCGCGCCGGCCTCGACGTCGCGGTCGCCGGCGAGCAACATGAACGGCACGCGTTGGTTGGTGTGGTTGACGATCTTCTTGGCCATCCGGTCGTCGCTGGCATCTACCTCAACCCGGATACCGCGTGACTTCAGTTGCGCGGCAACGTCCTGCAGATACGCCACATGTCCCTCGGCGACGGGAATGCCGACCACCTGCACGGGCGCCAGCCAAGCCGGGAAGGCCCCGGCGTAATGCTCGGTGAGGATGCCGAAGAACCGCTCGATCGACCCGAACAGTGCCCGGTGGATGAGGACGGGTCGTTGCCGCGAACCGTCGGCGGCCGTGTACTCCAGATCGAACCGCTCCGGCATGTTGAAGTCGACCTGTAGCGTCGACATCTGCCAGCTGCGCCCCAACGCGTCCTTGACCTGCACCGAGATCTTCGGTCCGTAGAACGCGGCGCCACCCGGGTCGGGCACCAGTTGCAGGCCGGACGCCTCGCCGACCTCGCGCAGGATCTCGGTGGCCTCTTCCCACACCTCGTCGGAGCCGACGTACTTGTCGGGGTCCTTGGTGGACAGCTCCAGGTAGTACTCGTTGAGCCCATAGTCGGCCAGCAAGTCGAGCACGAATCGCAGCACCGAGGTCAGCTCGTCGCGCATCTGGTCAAGGGTGCAGTAGAGGTGCGCGTCGTCCTGAGTCATGCCGCGCACCCGGGTCAGCCCGTGGATCACACCGGACTTCTCGTAGCGGTAGACGCTGCCGAATTCGAAGAGCCGCAACGGAAGTTCGCGATACGACCGTCCCCGCGACCGGTAGATCAGATGATGCATCGGGCAGTTCATCGGCTTGAGGTAGTAGTCCTGGCCCGGTTTGCGTACCGTGCCGTCCTCGTTGAACTCCGCGTCGAGATGCATCGGCGGGTACATGCCCTCGGCGTACCACTCGAGGTGTCCCGACGTGACGTAGAGCTGCTCTTTGGTGATGTGCGGGGTGTTGACGAACTCGTAGCCGGCCTGTTCATGCTTGCGCCGCGAGTACTCCTCCAACTCCCGGCGGATGATGCCGCCCTTCGGGTGGAAAACCGCTAGCCCTGAACCGATTTCGTCGGGAAAGCTGAACAGGTCGAGCTCGACGCCGAGCTTGCGATGGTCACGCTTCTGGGCCTCGTCCAACATCGCCAGGTGGTGGTCGAGCGCTTCTTGGGATTCCCATGCGGTGCCGTAAATGCGTTGCAGGCTGGCATTGTTCTGGTCGCCCCGCCAATACGCGGCCGAGCTGCGCGTGAGCTTGAACGCCGGGATGTGTTTGGTGGTGGGAATGTGCGGGCCGCGGCACAGGTCACCCCAAACCCGTTCGCGGGTGCGGGGGTTCAGGTTGTCGTAGGCGGTGAGTTCGTCACCGCCGATTTCCATGATGTCGGGGTCGCCGGACTTGTCGTCGACGAGTTCGAGTTTGTAAGGCTCGCCGGCCAATTCGGCCCGGGCCTGGTCCTTGGACTCATAGACCCGCCGGTCGAAAAGCTGGCCGTCCTTGACGATCTGGCGCATCCGCTTTTCCAGCTTGTCCAGATCCTCGGGCGTAAACGGTTCGGCCACGTCGAAGTCGTAGTAGAAGCCGTCGACGATAGGCGGGCCGATGCCGAGCTTGGCGTCCGGAAAAAGGTCCTGTACTGCCTGGGCCAATACGTGCGCGGCCGAATGCCGGATGACGCTGCGCCCGTCGTCGGTGTTGGCCGCCACCGGGGTGACCTCGACATCGGCGTCGGGAATCCAGCTGAGGTCGCGCAGCTTCCCGTCGGCGTCGCGGATCACCACGACTGCATCGGGCGCGCCGCGGCCCGGCAGGCCGGCCTCGCGGATCGCGGCCGCTGCCGTCGTCCCGGCGGGCACCCGGACCGGGGCGGGGTGTGCGGGGGCGGTCATCGACGCGGTCTCCATGGCTTTCGGGTGTGCAAACGGACCCGTCCATGCTATCGGGGCGCGTCTGACCCAAGCAGTGGCGGCTTAGGGCTGGCCCGGCTTGAGCAGAACGAACAACGCCTCGGCTTCGGTGAGCACGGTGTCGCCATCGTGAAGGCGCCCCGACACGAAGATCTTGCGGCCTTCCACCCGGTCGACGCCCGCCTCGATCTGCAGCGTGGTCTCGATCGGGACGATCTGGCGGTAGTTGATGTGCAGATAGGCGGTGCGTTGACGTGGCCCGCCGGTGAGCACCGAGGACGTCAGCCCCAACACGGTGTCAAACAGCATGCCGATCGACCCGCCGTGCACGGCCCCGTTGCGGCCCAGGTGAAATCGGGCGAACCGGGCCCAACCCTCGATACGTCCGTCGTCGGTCTTGTGCGCCGACATCGGGATGGTCAAGATGTTGCCGCGGACCGGCAGGTCCATCCGGCGCCCCGACGGCGACCGCCATTCGTCGGTGTCGAAGGGGGCGAGCAGCCCGGACAGCTTGTCCAGCAGGTCAGCGGCCTCGGTGATCACCTCGTCCGGCGCGTCCACCGCGCGGGCATGGTCCTGCAGGGTGCGAACACCATCGATGAACCTGCCGTAGTCCGGCCCGCCCCTGGTGCTGGGATCGGGCGGGTTGAATCCGCCGCCAGGAGGTTTTGCGTTCACTCTGCGCTCAGGGCGCGGCCTTCTCGCACTTGTGCACCCTAGCCGCAGTGTCAATCCGCTTGTTGCTGCCCCAGCGCGCTCAGCTTGTCGAACTCGTCGTCGCTGAGTTCGATCTCGGCGGCGGCGACGTTCTCCTCCAAGTGCGCCACGCTCGAGGTGCCCGGAATCGGAAGCACCACCGGCGAACGTTTCAGCAACCACGCCAGCGCCAGCTGCGAGGGACTGGCATGGTCGTGCTCAGCACCGAGCTGGGCCAGTGGGCCGTCGGGAGCTGCGAGCGGGCCGGCGGCCAGCGGGAACCACGGGATGAAACCGATGCCCTGCTTGGTCGCCTCGTCGAGCAGCGCTTCGGCCTTGCGGGTGGTCAGGTTGTAGAGGTTTTGCACCGACACGATCTGCGCAATCTTCTGCGCGGCGTGCAGCTGGTCGACGTTGATCTCGGAGAGTCCGATGTGGCGGATCTTGCCTTCCTGCTGCAGCTTGACCAGCTCACCGATCTGGTCCTCCAGCGGGAACTTGTCGTCGATGCGGTGCAGCTGAAACAGGTCGATGGTGTCGACGCCCAAGCGGCGCAGGCTCAGCTCGGCCTCCTGGCGCAGGTAGGCCGGGAAGCCCAGCGGGACCCACACGTCGGGCCCGGTGCGCACCAGTCCCGCTTTGGTGGCGATCACCAGACCGTCGTAGGGATGCAGCGCCTCGCGGATGATCTCCTCGGCGACGTAGGGGCCGTAGGAGTTGGCGGTGTCGATGAAGTTGACGCCGAGTTCGGCCGCGCGCCGCAGCACGCGAACCGCTTCGACCCGATCGGCGGGCGGGCCCCACACCCCCTTGCCGGTGAGGCGCATGGCGCCGTAGCCGAGGCGATTGATCGTGAGATCGCCGCCGAGAGTGAACGTTCCGGACGCGTGAGCGGGGGCTTTCGTAGGCACGTCGCCGACCGTACGCCTGCCCGCAAAAACCGGCCAGGTCCGCGTGGCAAGCTGGGTTGGTGGATTTGCACACGATCACGCAGCTGCCATTCACCTATCCGGAAGTGGGCGCGACCGCCGGGCCGTTTCCCCCGGGGTACCAGCACATGGGCTATTCGGCCCACATCGGCATGGGTCAGCTCCGCTTCGAAGAGGCCGCCGACGCGGTCATGCACTGGGGCATGCAGCGCGGCGCCGGCCTACGCGTCGAGGCCACCAGCGACACTGTCACCGCCGGCACCGTCGTCATGGTGAAGGTCGGTTTCCTCAAGGCACCGTGCCGCGTCGTCTACGTCATCGACGAGCCGCATCTGCGCGGCTTCGCCTACGGCACGCTGCCGGGCCATCCCGAGATCGGTGAGGAGCGGTTCGTGGTGCGCCACGATCCGGTCACCTCTGCGGTGTTCGCCGAGGTCTCGGCCTTCTCCCGACCGGCGGCGTGGTGGAGCAAAGCGGGTGGCCCGTTCACCTCGCTGGTTCAGCGAGTGATGAACAAGCGTTACGTGCGGGCGATCTGACCCCAGCTGGTTTCTGCCGACACGTAACTCGCTGCGACGACACGCCGTGGGGAGTCGCGTTGGATTAAGTATCGGGAACCATTGGGGTCGACCAAGGCTCCGATCTTATGTGCGTGAGATATTCCTCGGCAGCGAAACTGTACGTCACGGCGAGCTGACTGCGTATCAGCTCCGATCGCGATTCCAATCGATCTATCCCGACGTGTATCTGCCGAAATACACAATTCCCTCGCTCCGGCAACGGTCGGAGGGGGCGTGGCTCTGGTCGAACCGTCGCGGCGTCCTCGCCGGACTCGCTGCTGCGGCACTGCATGGCTCCGACTGGATCGACGACGACGTACCCGTCGAGTTGATATGGCGCAACCCACATGCACCTGCCGGCATCATCACCCGCAACTACTCGCTTGGCCCTGATGAATTCACTCAGGTCGCGGGGCTCCCAGTCACCACCGCGGTCCGCACGGTCTACGACCTCGGTCGGTTGCTGCCGCGCAGCGCGGCGGTGGCGCGACTGGACGCACTCGTGCGAGCCCATCCAGTTTCTATCGAGGATGTGCGACTGCTCATCGAAGCGCATCCGGGCGCCCACGGTCTGCGACAGCTGCGGGCAGCGTTGTCGCTCGTCGACGGCGGTGCTGCGTCTCCGAAAGAGACCTGGCTACGGCTGCTGTTGATCGACTCCGGACTTCCCGCCCCAACAACGCAGATACCCGTCCACCAGCGGTGGCGGCTGATCGCTTTACTCGACATGGGCTGGGAGGCATACAAAGTCGCTGTCGAATACGACGGTGACCATCACCGGACCAACCGCAGACAATACGCCAAGGACCAGTGGCGAGTGCGCACGCTGGAGTCGTTGGGATGGATTGTCATCCGGGTGATCGCCGACGACACGCCTGACGACGTCGTGCGGCGGACCCGAGCGGCGCTCCGCACGCGCGGCTGCCCCGACACTTAACTCGCTGCGACGACACGCCGTGGGGCGTCGCGCTGGATTAAGTCTCGCCAGCGACCTGACGACCCCAGCCCGCGAGCAGTTCCTGCGCGCCGGTGCAGAGGAGGTCGATGACCTCGCCGACCGGCGCGACACCAGTGACCATCCCCACGCCCTGACCCGCGTTGACCGCAGCGATCCGCCGATCGTCGGCGGCGATAGCGGCGGCGAGTTCGACTTCTGCATCGACATCCTGGGCCAAGTCCTGCTCGTGTCCGCTCCAGCGCGCGACGAATTCGTTGCGCAGCACGCGCGACGGGAAGCGTTCCGCCCAGGGCAGCTGGCGGACGATGTCATAGACCCGGGTGCTCGCGGTGTCGGTTTCGCGGGCCTCGATCAACGCCCTGCGCCCGGCTTCGCTCGTCAACGCCTCCACCGAGGCCGACAGGCAGGTGCCCAGCCACGCTCCGCTGGCCCCGGCGGCCAGTACCGCCGCGAGGCTGCGCGGCGACGCGATGCCCCCCGCCGCCAGGACCGGCACCGACACGGCGTCGAGCACCGCATCCAGCAACGGCAGCGTGCCGATCGTCGCTTCTCCGTGTCCACCGCCTTCGCTGCCGCGCGCCACCACCAGGTCGATGCCGGCATCCTGCGCCCGTCGCGCCTCGTCGCCGTTGTAAACCTGTGTGGCAGCGGCGATTCCGGCGTCGTGCACCCGACTGACCCAGGACAGATCGGTACCGAAACTGACTGAGATCAGCTTCGGCTGCGCGGCCAGCGCGGCCTCGAAAAGGCTGGCTTCCTTGCGCATCACCCAGTCCACCAGGCCGATCCCGAACGTGCCGACGACATGAGGCAGCTCGGCGTGCAGCGCCGACGTCGACCCGGCGGTTCCCATGCCGAGTCCACCGGCGGCGCTCACGCCGGCGGCTAGCCGCCCGCCGGCGACGCCCCCCATCGGGGCGTTGACGATCGGCACATGCAGGCCCATCGTCCGCGACCAGGGTGTCGAAAGCATCCGATTACGCCGAGGGGACGTTCTTCACCACGGTGAGCAGCACCACGGAGTCCTCCACCGACCGCAGCGCATGCCGATGGGACGGAATCGTGACGTGCTCACCCGACCGGCCCTCCCACGTCTGGTCACCAGCGGTCAATTCGACGTGGCCCTGCAGCACCTGCAGCGTCGCTTCGCCGGGGCTCTGGTGTTCGGCCAACTCGTGGCCGGCTAACAGCGCGACCACGGTCTGCCGCAACTCGAAGGCGTGACCGCCGTGGATGGTGTGCGACGCCCGACCGCTATGCGCTTGGCGCGCCGCGGCGAGCTGTTCGGCGGCGACGTCGGTCAATGAGACGGATTCCATCATCAGCCCTTCGGATTGCCCCCTAACTGGATAGTAGAAGAACGCCGCCGGCGATCAACGCCAGCGACTTGATCACTTCGAGACCGACGTAGGCCAGATGTCCGCGCGAACGCGGGGCTTCACGGCCGGCCAACACGTGATCCGAGCGCCGAGACAGCCGCGGCCGAACCACGACGAGTTGCACCGCCAAGACAACGACCGCGACCGCCAGCGACACTGTCACGCCCGGCGGCGGCGGGGCAATGGCGACCGCTCCCACGATGACGAGCGCGAAGACGACCTCGACGGTGTTGAGCGCACGGAACACCAGTCGACCGATGCCCAGGCCGATCCGCAGCGTGACATCAGGAGCACGGAATTTCAGCGGTGCTTCGAGAAACGAAATCGCGAGCACCATACCCAACCAGACCAAGGCGACGGCGGCGGCGAGCGCCGAGACACGGCTCACGTCGCGGCGGCTTTCCGAGCCAGGTGCGCCACGCACACATCCGGTTCGACGAAGGCATCGAGCCGATCGACCGTGATCGGGGCCTGCCAGGTTTCCAGCGCACCCCGCATCAGACCCAGGTGGGTCAGGCAGACGACGGCTTGCTGTTTCTCCGCCACCTCGAGAAACGGGCAGTGCCTCAACTCGACCTGCTCGGACCGCCGCTCGGGGGCAAATCCTAGCTCGTCGAGCAGATCGACGAGCTGATCGATCGACTCCTCGGCGTCAGCCACACCGGCCGTGGTCGGCACGGACCGCTGCAATGTACGACCCCAGTCGCGACCCGCAGCCATCGCCTTGGCCGCGGCGTCGCGATCGCCGGCCAGGCCGGAAGCGAAAATCTCGGCCAACAGCCGATAATGGCGGAGACCGCCGGGATCCATCCGCGGAGTTGCCCGGAACATCAGGGCGGGCCGGCCGGGACCTTTGCGCTCCGATGTGACCCGCTCCGCGCGGCCCATACTGACCAAGGTGCCGAGGTGAAAGCGCACGGTGTTGGGATGCACATCCAGCGCGTCGGCGATATTGACGATACTCATCGGAGATTCCGCCGCTTTCAACGTCCTCAGCACGTCCTGACGGCGGCCGAGTAGCTGCCTTGCGTGGTGGGCGGCGGTCATTGTCGCCGAGATTCCGCCGCCGTGCGCACGCGGATCGCATCGACGCCCGGCGACGTGTTCCCAGCCTTCCCCATGACATCCATTCACACCGCCTTAAACGAATCCTGTTGTCGTTGAATGAGTCTCAGAAGCTGCTCCGATGACTCTACAGTGATCGCAATATGGATTTCCTGGCCCTTATCCGCAGCTTGTGCACCTTCGACCCGCGGAGTTCCTCGATGCGGGATGCCATTTTCTCGCCGAGACCAACCAACTCATCGTCAGTGATTGTCACCGACGGCGGCACCGGGATCATGTCGCGCTCTTCCTCGTCGGCGTGGGCCTCCAAAACGGTTGCGAAGGAGTGCCATTCGTCTTCGTAGGTAGGCGCCGCCGGCGAAGTGCGCAGCAGCACCGAAAGCTGATCCGAGACCTGACGGTGCTCGGCGTGCGCAATGGCTATCAACGAGCTGGCCGCAGACAGGGCCGGGTAGTACAGGTCATCTTCGATGCGAAAATGGATGTCGAGTTCGACCAGCAGATCGTCGAGGTACTGCTGACGTTCGGGAGCAACCGCCGGGGTCGCGGAGATCTTTTTGACCAGCCCCTTGAGCACCTTGTGATGGTCTTTCAACACTGTGTAGGCACTCACACCTCGGTAGGCACTCATTTCGCACCCTCCTGCGCAGCCCGGAGCTTTGCTACCGGATCCGGATAATGGCCGTTTCCGCGTAACTCGATCATGCCGTCGTTGACCCGCGTTTCATACCGTGGCAGCGGCGCCGCCGACGGGCCGCGCACCACGGCCCCCGAGCAGGCGTCGAATCTCGAACCGTGCCAAGGGCATACCAGCCGACCGCGGTCGATCCAGCCGTCGCTCATCGGGGCGGCGAGGTGCGGACAGAACTCCCCGAAGGCCGCGACCTCCCCGTCGGTACCGGTCCGGCACACCACCAGGCCGACTCCGTCGACTTCAACGCGATCCGGCTTTCCGGCTTTGAGCGAA
>NZ_JBYCLD010000105.1:0-11955 GCF_057473725.1 Mycobacterium sp. TH-M11
GGGTCGTTGCGGTTGCGCACCCAGTTCAGCTGCTGCTCACCGAGAACGTCCTCGAGCCACAAATAGGGGTCGTCCGCCTGATCAGGGTCCATCTGCGCGCTCCTCCTCATCGCGCTGCGCGGACTGTATCGTCGCCGCGCGAGCCATGGGTCCCATTGTTACCGCGACGGTACTGTGAGCTGTGTAACACCGTCTCGCGATGAAGAAGGAGTGCAACAAAATGACTGTCTTCGCTCGACCGGGTTCTGCCGGGGCGCTGATGTCTTTTGAGTCGCGGTATGACAACTTCATCGGCGGCGAGTGGGTGGCGCCGGTTGCCGGCCGCTACTTCGAAAACCTGACGCCGGTGATCGGGCAGCCGTTTTGCGAGGTGGCGCGCTCGGATGCCGCCGACATCGACAAGGCACTGGACGCCGCCCACGGGGCAGCGCGGGCGTGGGGCAAGACCGCGCCGGCCGAGCGGGCCGCGGTCTTGAACAAGATCGCCGAGCGGATCGATGCGCATCGTGATGCGCTGGCGCTGGCCGAGGTCTGGGACAACGGCAAACCGATCCGGGAGACGTTGGCCGCCGACATCCCGTTGGCCGCCGACCATTTCCGGTACTTCGCCGGCGCGCTGCGAGCCCAGGAAGGCTCGCTGAGCCAGATCGACGACGACACCGTCGCCTATCACTTCCACGAGCCGCTGGGGGTGGTCGGCCAGATCATCCCGTGGAACTTCCCGATCCTGATGGCGACCTGGAAGCTGGCGCCCGCGCTGGCCGCGGGTAACTGTGTGGTGCTCAAACCCGCCGAGCAGACGCCGGTCTCGGTGCTGTATCTGATGTCGCTGATCGGTGACCTGCTGCCGCCGGGCGTGGTCAACGTCGTCAACGGCTTCGGCGCCGAGGCGGGCAAGCCGTTGGCATCGAGCAACCGGATCGCCAAGGTCGCCTTCACCGGGGAGACCACCACCGGTCGGCTGATCATGCAGTACGCCAGCCAGAACCTGATCCCGGTCACCCTGGAGTTGGGCGGCAAAAGCCCCAACATCTTCTTCAACGACGTGATGGCCGCCCACGACGACTTCTGCGACAAGGCGCTGGAAGGGTTCACCATGTTCGCGCTCAACCAGGGCGAGGTGTGCACCTGCCCGTCGCGCAGCCTGGTGCAGGCCGGCATCTACGACGAGTTCCTGGAACTGGCGGCCATCCGCACCAAGGCCGTGCGCCAAGGCGATCCGCTGGACACCGAGACGATGGTCGGCTCGCAGGCCTCCAACGACCAACTCGAGAAAGTGTTGTCCTACATCGAGATCGGCAAAGACGAGGGCGCCAAGGTCATCACCGGTGGCGAGCGCGCGGAGTTGGGCGGTGACCTCTCCGGCGGCTACTACGTGCAGCCCACCATCTTCGCCGGCACCAACACGATGCGGGTCTTTCAGGAAGAGATTTTCGGGCCGGTGGTCTCGGTCGCCTCATTCACCGACTACGACGACGCGATCTCGATCGCCAACGACACCCTCTACGGGTTGGGCGCGGGGGTGTGGAGCCGCGACGGCAACACCGCCTACCGGGCCGGCCGCGACATCCAGGCCGGCCGGGTGTGGGTCAACTGCTACCACGTCTATCCCGCACACGCCGCGTTCGGCGGATACAAGCAGTCCGGGATCGGCCGGGAGAACCACAAGATGATGCTCGATCACTACCAGCAGACCAAGAACCTGCTGGTGTCCTACAGCGACAAGGCGCAAGGCTTCTTCTGATGGTGACGCCCCGGGTGGTTGTCACCGCGGACGCGGTCGCACTGCTCGACCGGCTGCGAGAACAGCACGGCCCGTTGATGTTTCATCAGTCCGGCGGCTGCTGCGACGGGTCATCGCCGATGTGCTACCCCGACGGGGACTTCATCGTCGGTGACCGCGACGTACTGCTGGGCACGCTCGACGTCGAACCCGACGGGGTGCCGGTATGGATCTCGGGGCCGCAATTCCAGACCTGGAAGCACACCCAGCTCGTCATCGACGTGGTGCCCGGCCGGGGCAGCGGATTCAGCCTGGAAGCACCCGAAGGCATGCGATTCCTGTCCCGCGGGCGCGCCTTCACCGACCGCGAAAACGCCGAGCTGGCGGCCTTGGCGGTGATCACCGGCGCCGACTACGAACGCGGCGAGCGACCACCGGAGCGCGCCCCGGTGGTCGCGGCTGCCGTCGAGGTGTGCCCGGTTCCGGCGGGGCGCGCCGCGCCGCTAAAGCCGTAGCGGGCAACCCCGGCAGTATCGTTGAAGCGTGATTCCGCTGCCGCGGCCCTGGCTGTTGACCAGTGCGATGCTGGTCGGGCTGGCGGCTGGCGTGCTGGGCGCCGCGGCCGCGCTGACCGTGGAACACGCCCGCATGCGTCCCGACATTGCGATCGCGTTGGTGGTCGGATTTCCCAGCGTCGTCGGGCTGCTGGTGGTGTTGATGGCCCGACGCCGATGGCTGACGGCACTAGGCGCCTTCATCCTGGCGTTGGCACCGGGATGGTTCGGTGTGCTCGCCCTGGTCGAGGTCGTGACCCATGGGTGAGCACGAACGGGTGGAGACCGAGTCGATGCCGCTGACCGAGCCGTACCGACCCGCGTTCGACACCGGTATGCAGCCGAAAGCCGAGCCCGCCGTGATCGAGCCCGAGGTACCGCCTCGCCGGCGGTGGTTGCGCCGAAAGTCGGCCGACAGCGCCGATGAGCCCGTGAGCGGCCTCATGGCGACGGCGTACACCGAGACCGAAGCGCCGCCGTCTGAAGCGCTTCCGGCGGTCGCTGCGTTCGGCCAGCTCTACCTGAAGTGGTGGAAGTTCGTGTTGATGCTGCTCGCGGTCTGGGTGCCGGCGGGCGCGGCCGGGGCGGGACTTTTCTATTGGTGGAGCCATGACGCCTCAAAACACAAAACCACCGTGGTCTTCGTCGTCTTGGCCTATGTCGTGGTGACGACGGTCGCCGGGCTGATCCTGGCCATGGCGTCCGATCGGCCGCTGCTGTCGGCGCTGTCGATCGCGATGCTCTCGGCCGTCTTCGCCGCTGTCGTCGGCGCGGCCCCGGTGTATGGCAAGTTCTACTGCGATCACAGCCAACGGCCCTGCGTCGCGGGCGTGCTGCCGTACTGAAGCGACCGCACCACTAGGCTAGGTGCCGTGACTTCTCACTATGACGTTGTCGTCCTCGGAGCCGGACCCGGCGGATACGTAGCGGCCATCCGCGCTGCTCAGCTGGGACTGAATACCGCCATCGTTGAGCCGAAGTACTGGGGCGGAGTCTGCCTCAACGTCGGCTGCATCCCGTCCAAGGCGTTGCTGCGTAACGCCGAACTCGCGCACATCTTCACCAAGGAAGCCAAGACCTTCGGCATCAGCGGCGAGGTGACCTTCGACTACGGGGCTGCCTTCGACCGCAGCCGCAAGGTGGCCGAGGGCCGGGTGGCCGGTGTGCACTTCTTGATGAAGAAGAACAAGATCACCGAGATCCACGGCTACGGCCGCTTCACCGACGCCCACACACTAAACGTGGACCTCAACGAGGGCGGTAGCGAACAGGTCACGTTCGACAACGTCATCATCGCCACCGGCAGCAGCACCCGGCTGGTTCCCGGCACCTCGCTGTCGGAGAACGTGGTCACCTACGAGGAACTGATCCTGACCCGCGAGCTGCCCGAGTCGATTATCATCGCCGGCGCCGGGGCGATCGGTATCGAGTTCGCCTACGTGCTCAAAAACTACGGCGTCGACGTGACGATCGTCGAGTTCCTGCCGCGCGCGCTACCCAACGAAGATGTCGACGTCTCCAAGGAGATCGAGAAGCAGTACAAGAAACTCGGCGTCAAAATCCTCACCGGTACCAAGGTCGAGTCGATCGCCGACAACGGTTCGGTGGTCACGGTGACCGTCAGCAAGGACGGCAAGACCGAAGAACTCAAAGCCGCGAAGGTGTTGCAGGCCATCGGCTTTGCGCCCAATGTCGACGGGTTCGGTCTCGACAAGGTCGGCGTCGCGCTGACCGACCGTCAGGCGATCGGCGTCACCGAGTACATGCGCACCAACGTCGACCACGTCTACGCCATCGGTGACGTCACGGCGTTGCTGCAGCTGGCCCACGTCGCCGAGGCACAAGGGGTAGTGGCAGCCGAAACCATCGCTGGTGCAGAGACTTTGGCGCTGGGCGACTACCGGATGCTGCCGCGCGCGACTTTCTGCCAGCCGAACGTGGCGAGCTTCGGGCTCACCGAACAGCAGGCCCGCGACGAGGGCTACGACGTCGTCGTCGCCAAATTCCCGTTCACCGCCAACGCCAAGGCGCACGGGGTGGGCGACCCGAGTGGTTTCGTGAAGCTCGTCGCCGACGCCAAACACCTCGAACTGCTGGGCGGCCACCTGGTCGGTCATGACGTCTCGGAGTTGCTGCCGGAGTTGACGCTGGCTCAGAAATGGGACCTGACCGCACACGAATTGGCGCGCAACGTTCATACCCACCCGACCATGTCGGAGGCACTGCAGGAGTGTTTCCACGGCTTGACCGGCCACATGATCAACTTCTGACACCGACAACGACAGTTACGGTAGCGACATGGCCAGATCAACAGCGGTGCGAGCCGAATCGATTTGGTCTGCGCTCGGCGGTGTTCTCGCCGGTTACGTGCTGTGGCTGATCGCGATTTCAATCGGTGACGCCTTCACGATGGCGGGCCTGTGGGGTCCGATCGTGTTGGGCGGATCGGTGGTCTTGGCACTCGGCGCGGCGCTGTGGGCACGACGGGCGCGTGCGCGGAAACACCTCGCCTTGGCGGCGTTCGCGTTCGGGTTGCCGGTGCTGCCGGTGCTGCTGTCGCTACTGGTGGTCGCCGACAGCTACTTGTGATCGCTCGGGTGGTCCAGCGGAATTTCCAGCGCCGACATGGTTGCGGCTAGACCGTCGTATTGCCCTGCGAGCATGCAGAACTCGATGATCTGACGACGGTCGAGGTGGTTCGACAGCTGCTGCCAGACGTCGGGGCTGAGGGCGCGGTTGAGGATGAACTCATCAGTGGCGGCCAGCAGCGCTTGCTGTCGCCCGGTCAGCCTGCTGGGATCTGCACTCGTATCCGGCCAGGCGAAGATCAACGCCTGCATGTGATCGTCGAGCCCACGACGTCGCCCCATCCGGCGGTGATGCTGCAACTCGTATTCAGAGCTACGCAGGTGCGCAACCCGCAGGATCACCAACTCGGTGTCGGCAATGTGCAACCGACCGCGCAGCAGTGCGCCGGAGTAGGGCAGCATGGCCAAGAACAGCCGCTTGTGCTGACCCAGCGTGCCAAACAGGTGCATCTGGGGCGCGCCTACGGTGCGTGCGGCGAACTTCGCCACGACCCAATTGATCAGCCCCAAGTCACGAATCCTGCCTGAGGCGGGAATACGGCCGCGGTGACCGGTCCCGTCGTCGCCGACGGTCATGCGTGCCTGACCAGATAGGGCGAGACCGTGCTGCGATGCTCGTCGAGATCAAGGGCCCGGCCCAGCGCGGGGAACGCTCGCTGCGGACAGGTGTCGCGTTCGCACACCCGGCAGCCCGCGCCGATCGGTGTGGCCAGCAAGGCGGGGTCGCCGGACAAGTCGAGTCCTTCCGAGTAGACGAGCCGGTGGGCGTGGCGGAGTTCGCAGCCCAGCCCGATCGCGAACGTCTTACCCGGCTGACCATATCGCGCGGCGCGGCGCTCGACGGTGCGGGCCACCCACAGGTAGCTGCGGCCGTCCGGCATCTCGGCGATCTGGACTCCGATCTTGCCCGGGTTGGCGAAGGTTTCGTAGACGTTCCACAGCGGGCAGGTGCCGCCCGCCGAAGAGAAGTGGAACCCGGTGGCGGACTGGCGTTTTGACATGTTGCCGGCCCGGTCGACGCGCACGAACGACAGCGGCACGCCGCGCATCGAGGGCCGCTGCAGCGTGGACAGCCGATGCGCGATGGTCTCGTAGCTCACCGCGTAGAACGCCGACAGGCGCTCGACGTCATACCGGAAGTTCTCGGCGATCTCGTGGAACCGTCGATACGGCAGCACGGTCGCGGCGGCGAAGTAGTTGGCCAGCCCGAGCCGGGCCAGCGTGCGCGATTCGTCGCTGGTGAAGCTGCCCTGATCGACCAGTCGGTCGATCAGGGCGCCGTGTTCGAGGTAAGCCAGTTCGGCGGCAAGTTTGAAGGCGTACTGCCCCGACGGCAGATTGCCGCCGATTTCCAGTGTCCGAGTTTGCGGGTCGAAGCGGTGAAGGATGTTGTCGCCCAGTTCAACGCGTTTGATTCTGACGTCATGCACCGAGGTCAGCCGGTCGGAGAGGTCGCGGACCAGATCGGCGCGAAGCATGCGCATCTCCACCGTGAGCTCCTCGGCCGCGGTGTCCAGCTCGTGCAGGTAGTTCTGCCGCTCATAGAAGTAGTCGCGGACTTCCTCGTGCGGCATCGCGATCGACCCGCTGCCGCTCCCGTCGGCGAAGCGGCCCTCGGTGGCGGCCGCCAGCTGCGTGGTCGTCAGCCGATAGCGTCGGTGCAGGTTGACCAGGGCGCGCGCCAGCGCTGGGTGGGCGTTCACCACGTCGGCGAGCTCAGACTGGTCCACCTCGACGCCGAGGTCGTGGTCGAGGGTGACCTCACGCAATTCGGCGAGCAGCCGAGTGTCGTCCTGCGAGGCGAAAAACGTGGCGTCGACGCCGAACACCTCGGTGATGCGCCACAGCACCGCGACTGTCAGGGGCCGGACGTCGTGCTCGATCTGGTTGAGATAGCTCGGGGAGATATCCAGCATCTGCGCCAGCGCGGCCTGACTGAATCCGCGCTCGCTGCGGAGCTGCCGGACTCGTGAGCCAACGAAAGTCTTGGCCATCCGACCAGCGTAGCGGTATTGCAAAGGTTGGGTTAGCAATATTTGCACGGCGTCCAGAGTTGACGCCGGCGCATAGTGGTTTGGCATCATTCGGCGGTGGGGGAACCTAAGCTGAACCGCCTGGCAACTACGCGTTATGTCGGGTTGTAAGAAAACAGCAGGCGCTTGAGGAGTAGCGGGAGTGACGCCATGAGCTTGGACAAACAGATGATGCCGGTGCCCGACCCGCATCCCGATGTCTTCGACCGGCAGTGGCCGCTGCGTGTCGCCGACATCGACCGCGAAGGCCGGCTCCGATTCGACGCTGCAGCCCGTCACATCCAGGACATCGGCCAGGATCAGCTGCGTGAGATGGGTTTCGAGGAGACCCATCCGCTGTGGATCGTGCGCCGCACGATGGTCGACCTGATCCGCCCTGTCGAGTTCGGCGACATGCTGCGGATGCGCCGCTGGTGCTCGGGAACCTCCAACCGGTGGTGCGAGATGCGGGTCCGCATAGACGGGAAGCGCGGGCGCGGCCTCATCGAGTCCGAGGCGTTCTGGATCAACATCAACCGCGACACCCAGATGCCGTCGCGCATCTCCGACGACTTCCTCGACGGACTGCGCAAGACCACCGACGTCGACCGGTTGCGGTGGAAGGGCTACCTCAAACCGGGCAATCGGGAGGACGCTGCCGAGATCCACGAGTTCCCGGTCCGGGTCACCGACATCGACCTGTTCGACCACATGAACAACTCGGTGTACTGGAGCGTGATAGAGGACTACCTCTTCTCGTTCCCGGAACTGGTCAAGGCGCCGCTGCGAGTGGCCATCGAACACGATGCGCCGGTGGCGCTGGGCGACAAGCTGGAGATCATCTCGCACGTACACCCGGCTGACTCCACCGATCGATTCGGCGAAAAGCTTTCTGATCGCACTGTTAGAACGCTCACATATGCCGTCGGCGACGAGGTCAAGGCGGTCGCCGCGATCTTTGCCCTCTAACCGTACGGGCGTTATGCAAACCGCCGTGTTGACCTGCGGATTTAAGTTACCGGCAGGTAACAGCTGAACCGTTTCAGTTCGCCGAGATCTTCGCAAGCTTTGCAATATCTGGCTGTGCCCTAGCCAAAGTTGGCACAAAAATCGGTGGACCTGGGCCGCTGGCCTGTGCCATCTTCGTCTTAGCAAGTCAGCAACGATGCTGGGGTCCTTAGCAAGGCTGGAAATCTCGGGTCCTCAGATCAAATAACTTTTGAGGAGAACGCCATGTCGAGCGTTGGCACACCGAAGAGCCCCGAAGAGATCCAGAAGGACTGGGACACCAACCCCCGCTGGAAGGGCATCACCCGCACCTACAGCCCCGCCGACGTCGTGGCCCTTCAGGGCAGCGTGGTCGAGGAGTCCACCCTGGCCCGTCGCGGCGCCGAAGTGCTGTGGAGCCAGTTGCACGACCTGGAGTTCGTCAACGCACTGGGCGCGCTGACCGGCAACATGGCCGTCCAGCAGGTGCGCGCCGGCCTCAAGGCCATCTACCTGTCGGGTTGGCAGGTCGCCGGTGACGCGAACCTGTCCGGCCACACCTACCCCGACCAGAGCCTCTACCCGGCCAACTCGGTCCCGCAGGTGGTCCGCCGGATCAACAACGCGCTGCTGCGCGCCGACCAGATCGCCAAGGTCGAGGGCGACACCTCGATCGAGAACTGGCTCGCCCCGATCGTCGCTGACGGCGAGGCCGGTTTCGGTGGTGCGCTCAACGTCTACGAGCTGCAGAAGGCAATGATCGCGGCCGGCGTCGCCGGTTCGCACTGGGAAGACCAGCTGGCCTCGGAGAAGAAGTGCGGACACCTCGGGGGCAAGGTGCTGATCCCGACCCAGCAGCACATCCGCACCCTGACCTCGGCTCGCCTGGCCGCCGACGTCGCCGACGTGCCGACCGTCGTCATCGCCCGCACCGACGCCGAGGCGGCCACGCTGATCACCTCCGACGTCGACGAGCGCGACCGTCCGTTCGTCACCGGTGAGCGCACCTCAGAGGGCTTCTACCGGGTGCGCAACGGCCTGGAGCCCTGCATCGCCCGCGCCAAGGCCTACGCGCCGTACTCCGACCTGATCTGGATGGAGACCGGTACTCCGGACCTCGACCTGGCCCGCCGGTTCGCCGAGGGCGTCAAGAGCGAGTTCCCCGACCAGCTGCTGGCCTACAACTGCTCGCCGTCGTTCAACTGGCGCAAGCACCTGGACGACTCGACGATCGCCCGGTTCCAGAAGGAGCTCGGCGCCATGGGCTTCAAGTTCCAGTTCATCACGCTGGCCGGCTTCCACGCCCTGAACTACTCGATGTTCGATCTGGCCTACGGCTACGCCCGCAACCAGATGAGCGCCTATGTCGAGCTGCAGGAGCGCGAGTTCGCCGCCGAGGAGCGCGGTTACACCGCGACCAAGCACCAGCGTGAGGTCGGCGCCGGTTACTTCGACCGGATCGCCACCACTGTGGACCCGACGTCGTCGACCACCGCGCTGGCGGGCTCGACCGAAGAGGGTCAGTTCCACTAGGCCGCCTCGAACGTCGAGTTGTTGCGGGGTTTTCGCTCGATTGCTCGCAACAACTCGACGGTCGGCGCTGCGAGCCGCCACAAGCTCTCGGCTTGACAGCGTGGGCCCCGCCCGGAAACCCTAGGCGGGGCCTGATGCATATCGAGAGGACATCCTGCACGTGAGCAATGCGATTGACCGCGTTGGCGTTATCGGTGCCGGCCAGATGGGCGCGGGCATCGCCGAGGTGGCGGCGAAGGCCGGCGTCGACGTGGTGGTCTACGAGCTGACCGACGAGCTGGCCGCGGCGGGCAAGTCCCGCATCGAGGCGTCCCTGGAACGGGCCGTCGGCAAGGGCAAGCTGTCAGCGCAGGAGCGCGACGCGACGTGCAAGCGGCTGCGCTACACGAGCGCAATGGCCGACCTCGCCGACCGTCAGCTGACCATCGAGGCGATTGTCGAGAACGAGGCCGTCAAGGCCAAGGTGTTCGCCGAACTCGACGAAATCGTCACCGACCCCACCGCCGTGCTCGCGTCCAACACCTCCAGCATCCCGATCATGAAAATTGCGGCGGCGACCAAGAATCCGGGTCGCGTGCTTGGTCTGCACTTCTTCAACCCGGTGCCCGTGCTGCCGCTCGTCGAATTGATCAACACCTTGGTCACCGACGACGAGGCGGTTGAGCGCGTCGAGCATTTCGCGAGCCAGGTGCTCGGCAAGAAGGTGGTGCGCTGCGGCGACCGCTCCGGCTTCGTGGTGAACGCGCTGCTGGTGCCCTACCTGTTGTCGGCCATCCGGATGGTCGAGTCGGGCGTCGCGTCGGTGGAAGACGTCGACACCGCGATCGTCGCCGGGCTGTCACATCCGATGGGTCCGTTGCGGCTCTCCGACCTCATCGGGCTCGACACCATGAAGCTGATCGCCGACGCCATGTACGACGAACTCAAGGACGCGCATTACGCCCCGCCGCCGTTGCTGCAGCGAATGGTCGAGGCCGGCCAGCTGGGCAAGAAATCCGGTCGGGGCTTCTACACGTATTGACCCCAGCGCCACCAGACGGGCGCTACGATTAATTTGTAGTCCAACTGGGGTATCTGACTGCAATGGCTCGCTTGTCGACTGGCAACGGTTTGCGCGACGTGGTCGTCACCGGTATTGCGATGACGACTGCGCTGGCCACCGATGCCGAGACCACGTGGACGCAGCTGCTGGCAGGACGGAGCGGCATACGACGCCTCGACGCTGACTTCGTCGAGCAATTCGAGATGCCAGTGCGTATCGGTGGACGTCTGCTGGAGGATTTCGACCAATACCTGACCCGGATCGAGCTGCGCCGGTTTCTGTTCCTCCAGAAAATTGCCACCCAAGTCGCCCGTCGGCTGTGGGATCAGGTCGGCGCGCCGGAGGTCGATGTCAACCGGTTGATGGTGTCGATCGGGACCGCCATGGGGTCAACGCAGGAATTCATCGAAGTCAGCGACGACTTCAACCGGCGAGGCATGAAAGCCATCTCGCCGGTCGGCGTGCAAAAGGCGATGCCCAATGCCGCGGCCGCGGCGGTCGGCCTGCAACGCGGCGCCAAAGCCGGAATCTTGACCCCGGTATCGGCCTGTGCCTCCGGCGCTGAGGCGATCGCGCTCGCGTGGCGAAGCATCGTGTGCGGTGAGGCCGACATCGCGATCTGCGGGGGCGTCGAGACGAAGGTCGAAGCGGTGCCGATGGCGGCGTTCTCCAACCATGGCTTGCTGTCGACCAACAACGACGACCCCGCCGGCGCGTGCCGGCCGTTCGACAAAGATCGCGACGGTTTCGTTTGCGGGGAGGCCGGCGCCCTGCTGGTCATCGAAACCGAGGAGCACGCAAAAGCCCGAGGCGCCAACATCATTGGACGAATTATGGGGGCCGGCATCACCTCGGACGGCTACCAGGCGGTGCTGGCCGACCCTACCGGGGAACAAGCCGGTCGCGCGATGACGCGGGCAATCCAGCTTGCTGGACTCGCTGCCGGGGACATCGACCACGTCAACGCGCACGCGAACGGCACCGTCGACGGCGATCTCGCCGAAGCGAAGGCGATCCACCGGGCGTTGGGGGCGCACGCGCCGGCGGTCTATGCGCCCAAGGCCGCCTTGGGTCATTCGTTTGGTGCGGTAGGCGCGGTCGAAGCCATTGTGACCGTGCTGGCCCTGCGTGACGGCGTAATCCCGCCGACGCTGAACCTGCAACAGCTCGATCCGGAGATCGACCTGGACGTGGTGACGGGCGAGGCGCGTCGGGGTGACTACCGGTACGCGATCAGCAATTCGTTCGCTTTCGGCGGCTACAACGTGGCGCTGGCTTTCGGAAGTTGTTGATGCGCGCATTAGACTTGCGCCAGCGGCTACGCTAGTTCCTCGGGGATCGGGTGTAGCGTCTGCCCACGTGTCGAGCCAAGACACAGTGCCCTTTGAAATCCATTCCGACTCTCAGGACAAACGGTGTCAGATTCCTCAAGTGCAACGCCCACTGCTCAGTCCGCGTGGTTGTCGAAGTCAGCGGCCCAAACCCGCGGTTCGGACAAGAAGGAAGTCCAGTTCCA